>JAIKXO010000154.1 GCA_024684065.1 Lachnospiraceae bacterium | reverse complement strand
CCATGAGCCCGATAAGCCTGTCGTTTACGAACTTCTTTACTATTTTGTCCGCTTCCGCATCTGCAAGCGGACTTGGCATACGTAGCATAACTTCTCCCTCGTAACCATTCTCAGCGTTTAATTTTACGGTACGTATATAATTAGCGGGGTGGACACCTGGGGAGTTGACTTTGTCCTTTTAGATAAAGAAGACAGGCTTTTGGGAAAGGCTGTCGGGTATAGGGACCATCGAACTGACGGGATGGATAAAGAGGTCTACAAGATAATAAGCGAGGGAGACCTGTATGCAAGGACGGGGATCCAGAAAGCTATCTATAATACGATATACCAGCTCATGGCTGTAAAGAAGCAGACGCCGGAATATATGGACAGGGCGGAAGCGATGCTCATGCTTCCTGATTATTTCCACTTCAGGCTCTGCGGAAATAAGGTCCAGGAGTATTCGGAAGCTACCACGGCTCAGCTTATCGATCCAAAGACTAGGGATTGGGACTATGAGCTCATAGACATGCTGGGGTTCAATAAAAAGATGTTTCAAGCTGTAAAGATGCCGGGAACTAAAGCCGGGAGGCTTACGGCAGAGGTGAGGGAGCTTGTGGGTTATGACTGCGAGGTGGTGCTCCCGCCCACGCACGACACGGCATCTGCTGTAATGGCGGTGCCTTCAAATGAGGACAGTTGCTGCTATATCAGTTCCGGGACATGGTCGCTCATGGGGATCGAGAGGGCTTCGGCCGATTGCACGAAGGCGAGCATGGAAGCCAATTTCACCAACGAAGGCGGGTATAACGGAAAGATAACTTACCTTGCCAATATCATGGGGCTGTGGATGATACAGTCTGTGCGGAGGAAGCTTGCTCCAGGCAAGCCCTATGCAGAGATATGTGAAGAGGCCTCTAAAGAGAGCATAGCCTCTATCGTTGACTGCCAGGATGATTGTTTCCTTTCTCCCGATGACATGGTGGAAGCGATACAGGATTATTGCAGGAAGACTTCACAGCAGGTTCCAAAGACCCTTTCCGAGCTTTCAGCGGTTGTATACAACAGCCTCGCAAAGTGCTATGGGGATAAGCTTAAGGAAATAGAGAAGCTGTCAGGCGAAAAATATGATAAGATCCATATCATAGGAGGCGGTTCCAATGCAGGATATCTGAACGAGCTGACGGCTGAATATACAGGCGTTCCGGTGTATGCAGGCCCCTCTGAGGCGACGGCTATTGGCAATGTACTCGCGCAGATGCTTGCAAACGGCGAGTTTGAGGATATTTCACAAGCAAGGGAATGCGTGGGGAGATCCTTCGAAGTTAAGATTTATAAATAGGTGAAGCGGGTTTTATTCTGGTCAGTTTTATCAGGAAAGAGGATTATGGCAAAGAAAAAGACCGGTGCAGGAACGATCACCATATGCTTTACAAATAATAAAGGCGGAAGCGGAAAATCAACGACCTGCGCCAATCTGGGATATGAGCTTTCAAAGGCGGGTAAGAAAGTGCTGCTCGTGGACGGCGATATGCAGCTTAACCTTTCTCTTTCTTATTTTGATGAGGAAAGCGTCCTTGAGATGGCTGAAAGCGGGAATACGCTTTATGAGGCTGTAAGAGGTAAAAAAGATCTTACAGGCTTCATAGTTGAAACTCCATATGAGGGGATCGACCTTATCCCTTCTACTACGCTTATGAGCCAGGTGGATTATGACCTTTTTACCATGATGCAGAGGGAGTATGTCTTAAGGCAGTGCTTGAAAGGCATTAAGGATTCCGGGAAATATGACTATATCCTGATAGATGCGCCGCCCACCCTGGGAATATGGGTCATAAATATCCTCTGTGCCTCCGATCATGCCGTTCTTCCGATCGAGGCCTCTCCCTGGGGATTCTTCGGGCTTGCAAATATGTTTGATTTTCTTAATGGCCTTAAGGATGTGACCGAAACAAAGATAATGGGAGTCCTGATAACCAAAGTCGATGAACGGAAGAATTATTATAAGCAGGCAAAGGATATACTTAAAAACTATGAGTCTATCCATGTATTTGATTCATTTATACATGTGGATTCGGCTATAGAATGGGCTCAGGATGCGTCAAAGCCCGTGGCTGTATTCAAAAAGAACACAAGAAGCGCATTGGAATTTGAAAAACTAGCGGAGGAGGTAATCAGAAATGGCAGTAGGCAAGGGAAGCATGGAGAGGGCCGCTAAGGCCGCGGAGAAAAAGACTGGCACCAAGACGGCGCCGGCTAAAGGTGCGTCGAAAGCTGTTGTCGGCGAAAACGTTATAGCGGCTCCTGACAAAGAGGTAGTTGAAAAGGTCGTTTATCAGAAGAGCAGCGGGATGTTGGAAAGAGCTGCAGAACCTAACGAGAGATTCTCCGTAGGTGATCCGATGCCGGTTTATTATTTCTAGTCCGTCTTTTATCATTGGAGTTTTTTTGCAGTTATAGGAAACTCAATTTTATATTGCGTTTACTATAATGTCAGGAGAGCGCCTGGTAATATTGCCCCGGGCGCTCTCTGTCTGCTTATATTGGTATTATTTAAAGATTTTATGCCCGATAAATGGCCGGGAAAAGAGCGTAAAAAATCACATAATCAACGTAATATTGTCAATATTGTTCAAAAAGCAATATGTGTATGATGGATAATGGAGAAAGATATTTTCTCTGTTGTTTTTTTATGGATTTTAATATTTTTATATGTATTGGGAAGCGAATTTATTGAATCTATTTACTAAATATAAAAGTTTTTTTTACGCAGCATGAGAGTTTTTATGCGCGGTATAAAAAAGCCGCAGTGCGGCAGGGGTGAGAATGGCTGTATATCGGGCTCCCGAAGGATATCAGTATGACGATAATACCGGACTTTATTATACCCAGGTGATGGCTGCGGATGCTTCCGGCAGCTCCTTCAGGGTTGTCACGTGGTTCAATCCTGACACCGGTGAATATGACCAGCAGATATATCCGCTGGGATCAGAAAAAGCAGGAGGGTTCAAACAGGGAATATCAGAAAGAGCGGGAAGGCTCGAACGGGGAATATCAGAAAAAGCAGGTACGCCCGCACGCGAGATTTCAGGGAAACCATTGACAAAGAAGGCTCTTATCCCTGCATTGGCGGCAGCAGCCGCCGTTATCACCATCCTGCTCATCGGAGGGCTCAAGTTCGGATGGTTTGGCGCGGCAGATAAGACAGAGCCGGAGAGCGCTGAAGGCGTCCGGGATGAAGCGCAGGACAGCTCTTCCTCAGAGGAAGGCGATATCTCAGATCTGATCCAGATATACAACCATAATAATGAAAGGGTTTCATTCCTGTTCTTCGGAAAGCAGCTGGAAGGGATAGATGGTCTTAATCATGTCGCCTTTCATGTAGGTGATTACTCGATATCCGTTGATGATTGGGATAATAATGGGAACTTAAGCCAATGCTCTGTGTGGGTCAGGAATTTCGACGATACCGAAGGAGTTTCCTTTAAACTGTTCAAAGATGCGCAGTACCATATAAACGACGATCAGATCATCACGATCGATACCGATTTTAAGGATATCCCTGAGATCGATCCTTACAATATGACGCTGCCCTGCTCTTTTCATGTAGAGTATTTAAACGGCGGGAATTATACCTATGACTTTGAATATAATTCGGTCGTTTTCTATGACGGAGCCGGTACAGAGGGCGGAGCCGGTTCGAAGGGCGGAGCTGATCCAGAGGGCGGAACCGTGCAGGGCGAAACCTCACAGGGCGAAGCCGCCAATTATGGTGAAGATGCGTATGAGACCGCCAGATATTTTCTGGGCCGTCAGCAGTCCATCAATTCTATAAACGCTGGCGAGGCCTATCATTATGAGGATTATTTTGATTACGACGGAGAGTTCTGGTCTTACCGCTTTGACTTTAACTTCGATGGCGACGGAAATATAGTATGGGCTGGCGGAAGCTATCTGTCTTTAGAGGATATGATAAAGGACAACACTTCTGCAAGGATAAATGAGGACGTGGGCGGCGAGGAGATAGAGACCGTTGATTATTACATGAAGGGAGCGGCAACAGCGGGCGTCAGGCTTTTGGTGAAAGGCTATATCGTTGTGCTGGAAGCGGATTTTGATAACCAGAGAGCCCGCACCTTTTTGGAAAACGTTGATCCCTCTGCTGACGGCAGCAGTCTTTTTGCCTATATTGACGGAGGG
The DNA here is from genome assembly GCA_024684065.1 of Lachnospiraceae bacterium. The sequence goes on along the minus strand of JAIKXO010000154.1, from coordinate 6,295 downwards.
GAATGCGAGTTCAGGGCACCTGAGGATTTAGAGGAGATGTTGGAAACGGCTAAGAGCGAAGGCTGGGACAGATGGTGGGAGCAGTGAGCCTTATAGATCTGTATATTTAGGCCGGACATTAAGTGCGGATCAAAACCGCTTTTATAGAAGAGAGGGTACGGTTTTATGGAAAATGATCGCAACTGGGAAGATACGAATGATCATGGACCGGCAGGATATGAATACGAAGAGGAAACCGGTCTTTATATAAAGGAGAGGATCCTTCCCGATGAAGAAGGAAACAGGTTTATTTACCGCACCTGCTTTGATCCGCGGACAGGGGCCTATTCCCGGGAGAGCTTTGAGCTTGACGTAAAAAGGCAGGGCAGGAGCTTGGCCGCTAAATCTGACAGACGAAAGCTGATCCTTATCATTTCAACCGCAGCGGCTGTATTACTGGCATGGCTTCTGATCTCGGGGCTTTCACATCTTACGCGCATTCCCGGAGACGTAAGAAACGATTTTCAAGACCGGGTACTGACGAGGGGGATTCCCTCCGGCTCCCGTTTTGCTTCCGAATATGAAGGAGGCATTGAAGAAGGGGGGATCATTCGGTGAGGAAGGTGCCTGCCGCGGTCCTGCCGCTTATTCTTACGGTATCTGTCCTGCTTGCCCAGATCCAGGTTTTTGCGGGCGGGGCTGCAATAGCGGATACGGGCGAAGCGGCCGATAAAGATACCGGAGGGGCTGTAAATGCGACTTACAGCGAGACCGCGAGAGCAGATGCCGGCAAAACAGAGGCAGAGACAGGTTATACGCTTTTGCCACAAGAGGTATATGACGGCGGCGGGCTTGTCTTTCAAAACGGAGACTATCTTTTCTACAATGATCCGGATGATCTGTGTTTTTATGCAGAAAACAGGTCATCGGGGAAAAAGCATAAACTGGCTGACTTTCCTGCGGCGAATATCAACGTTTATAATGATCAGCTGCTGTTTACCGATATGTCTTCCACTGTCTTCTCCGTTGTTCAAAGCTCGTATATCAGCACCGGCAGGCGGTATCTGTACGGGGGCGCTCTCTACAGGATAGACGGTATTTCAAGCCTTGAGGAGGGATTATCCGTATCCAGGATAGGCGAAAAAGATAAGGATTATTACAGGGTCGCATATGATGGGTACGGCCTGTATGCCCTGTGCAAGAAAGAGGATGAGGAAGCTGCCAGATATGTGAGGCTCGATGAGAACGGACTTATTGACGGATTTATCGCCGCACAAGAAGGCGAAGCCATCTTAGATGTCATAGAGCTCGAAGGGTATCTGTACTTCGAGATCCTCGGTTCCGACGGGATCAGCTATATCCTCTGCGTGGACCGTGATCACGGTACCGGAAGAAAAACGGTTTTTCCGGGAATGAACATGCACCTGATTTCGGGAAGGATCATATATTGGTGTACGGAGGATCTGTATATTTATGCGATCAGGCCGGGTGATGAAGAGTCTTATGTAATTTCATATTTTCCGGCTTCTTCCGTGGATACACTTTATGACTACATTATATGCAGGGATGAGTTTGACCGCGCGGACGGGATCAATTTCTGCATCTCGCTTACATCTGCTGTATCGCTGTATGACAAGACATTTTATGTTCCTGTGAACGGCTGGGTCAATATGATCGAGGTGTATGAATTCGCCTCTCCCGGTTCGGATCCGAAGCCCCAAAAAACATCGAGCTCGAAGAAGCCTGATGGCGGGCAGTCCTCTTCTGATTTACAGACGGGGTCATCTTCGACCGGAAGCAGCACCGCACCTGTGCAAAAAACACGGCCGGATCCTTATGACGCGGTAAGGGAAGCCGAAGATCTTTGCGATTACCTTCAGCACAGCGACATGGGGAGGCTTAAATACAATGATACGCCCGCCCTGCAGGAGAGATTTCTTGATCTGTATTTTGACGGGGATGGAAGAGACATCGCCAATCTGATCCGCGAAGCCTGCAGGGAGTGTGTCGATGATGTGAACCGCAAGGTTGGAGGAAAAATGAGTTCCGACCAGATGGCGGAAGCGGAAGATATTTTCTTTAATATCATCTACGGATATCTGACATCCATCGATTTTGAATGCTGGCTGAAGAAGGAAGTAAAGGAGGGGCTGGCCGTTGTTACGGTAAGCAGCGACCGCCGCTTGAATATTGCGGATATTTACAGCCACGTTACACAGATCGACCAGATCTATTCCATAGGCTACAGACAGGTTGATTATATGTACGGCGATTTCCAGGTTGATGTCAAGGCCTCCTATAAGGAGAAGGAGGATCATTGGAGGATAGACAGAAACGATATCGAGAATATCATCGCGCTGATCTTTTCGTTTGACAAACCCCCGCGCGAAGGCGGCGGGAGGCCGCCGGGCACATCGTCCACCGTCCAGGGGACGACATCATCCGGCACGGCATCATCGGGCACAACCTCCTCTTCTACGAATAATCCTGGATCTTCAGGCAGCTCAACAGGAAGCAGTACAGAAGGAGGGGATGAAAAAGGAACCGGACGGGAAGGCAAGTCCTGCATTCCCGTAAGGGATATCCCGGATCTTGTATTCATACGGGAAAAGAATATGGTAGATCTTTCCGAGGGTTTTAAGGGTAATGCCGATACGGAGAGCGCGATCAGAGCTTACAAGGAGCTGCTGGAGGGATACTCCTATCCTGCGATCGGGGTAGCGTTTAAAAATACCGCGGACGGTCTCAATATGTGGTTTCTGGGGGATGAGACGCGCAAAGAGCTTGGGGAGCAGGTGAAGGTCATCAGGGATGATCTGCTGGATGATCACTATGAGCAGATTAAAAAGGATCCGAACAACAAATACCCCGATAAAGAGCTGGAGGAAGAAAAAAGAAAAGACAGAGAGGCTTTTGATTATCTCGACAAACTGATAAGAGATTACAACCCTCAGACCCTCGGGGAATACGCAGTGGCTCTTTATGACGGCTATATGGACAGAGCCGGGAACCTGTGGAGGGGGCTCAAGGGCTTGATCACAGGAAAAGATTATCAGAGCGAGTACATCAGAGATCAGTATGAAGCGCGTAACAGGGCATATAACTGGATGATGGGGAATATATACGGCGAAATGTATGATCGGGCAAAGGACAGGATCGATCAGGATAAATACCGCAGGATTAAGGATGTCAGTTATTGTCTGACAGCTCATTGACCGGAGGGAGACATTGGCATATTATCAGGCGCCGGAGGGCTTTTTATATGATGAGGGATCAGGGCTTTATTACAGCCAGGTCGAAGCCTTGGATCCTTCCGGAAGAAAATCAAGGGTCGTCACATGGTTTGATGCCGAGACAGGCTTATACAGCCAGGAGATTTATCCATTTGGCGGAAAGATATCCATAAGCCCTTCTAAGGAGCCGAAGGACAGGCGCCGGTTCGGCCGCCGTTCCTTCAGCAGAAAAGAGATCATGATATTTAGCGGGGCAGGTATTGCTCTTCTGTGTGTCTTGATCCTTGGCTTTTGGAAGCCGGGGTGGTTTCGGCAGGAGAAGGACAAGGGCGGATATGAGGCCGGGGGTGATATTTCGAGCCCCTACGATACCGGAGCTGTTACGCCTGAGCAGGGTGTCATAACTAAGGAACCGGACATTATTATTGAGGAGCCGGTCGCTGAGGAGCCGGCCGGGTTGGGCGAAGGAGAGGCGCAGGAAGAAGCTTTGGAAGAGGAGTATTACAACGAGGAAGAGAGCCGTGAGACTGCCTCATACCTGCTGTCTTATCAGGAGTTTCTTAACTTTCAGCTCGGCGAGACGAAGACGGATTCCTATGGAGTGGAAATTCAGGACTACGATTTTTCCTGCAACTTCGATGAAGAGGGAAATGCCGTCAACGTGAGCATTTACTATCTGCCGTTTGACTTGGAAAAGGATGACTATGACACCGGCAAAAGCCATAGCTTTGATTATGACGCCGTTACAATGGATAAATGGATGGAGGGCGAAAATACCGTCTGCATAAGATTCGAAGCAGGCGGTTATACGATCGTCTTCAAGCTGGACTATGACAATGAGATTTTGTATTCCACCGTGGAATCAATGGACCAGGCTGCGGATCCGGATGATCCGTTGTCGCTTATGAACGTGGTCATTTCCGATTTCGGCACAAGGGAAGATCTTGAAAATGCAAGAGATTGGCTTCATGAGAACGGGATCATGGGTTTTTAAGGATGGTAATTTAGAGGGTATATGCGATGCGGTTTTCAACTACCGGCTTCAGAGATTTTCTTTATCATTTTATTGCTGTTCCGCTGAATGAGAGAACGGCCTTTGCGATCGAGGATTTTCCGGAATGCGGGGGCGCAAATTATATTCTGACATACTGCTACTGTGACCCTGATTACGGATTGATGCTGGAAATCCTTGCCCCAGCAATGGAGAAGGGGGGCGAGTTCTGGTATGGGGAGGGGAGCAACTTAAGCTCTTCTCATCTGTATCTCTATGATTACAGGGATCTTGACTTCGGATTTGTTGCTGACGACGGCTCGATAGCGGATCATTTCTGGTTCAAGCTTTCGCTTTTACGGGAGTATGATACGCTTTCCACTGTTGAAAAGACAAGGCAGATGGGATATCTGGACGAATACAGGTGTGAAACCTTTATCGATCAGCTGTTTGTGGGGTATGGGAGGGATGGCGGCGCAAATGAATTCTATCCCACAACGATCTTAAACTATGTGTCAAAATACAATCCCGGGGTGTTCATAGGAAGACTGGACTATGAACCGGAGAATGATGCCATCGGGATCCATAAAGGCGATATAGTGATGTTTTCATTTGCCGTGGTGGACGGCGCAAATATCTGCTATTGTGACCTTGACCGGCTTGAGGCGGCTAAAGAGCAGTTCCCCGACGGTTTCGGGGTTATTGCGGCAAATGCGGATCCGCTGGATGGAAAAACTGCGGATAACTCTCCGGAAGACGTGGCGATCGATTATATGTCCTCCGAAGAGATATATGTTCCATGCAATACAAATCCCGATAATGAAAACGGACTTCTTCCTGTCCTTGCACAGAATAACGGCAGGATCTGCGTGCCGCTCTTCATGAGTGAGGATGATCCGCGGATCCCGGAAAATGAAGGCATGATCCGTACGCTGGCGGCGGATGTGATCGAGATTGCAGGGAATAACAATTATGATCTGGAAAGCATCATATTGTATTTCGATGATGAAGGACGCCGGGCAGAGATATTACGGTGCGATTTCGGAACACTTTTCAGTAAGACAAGAAGCAGAAGCCGTGTAATAAAGCAACGCTGAAAATATGCCATATCCAGGCGATCATTAAATCGGTCAGCGGCCATTGCCGGCGAAAAGGCGTTAGGAAGGATCCATGATTGTAATTTAGGGTTTGTTATCAGGGATCAGAGAATGGAGGGGCTTTATGAAGAAAAATATACTGGGAGGCACGATCGAAAACAGACAGGCGCCGCTGCCCCCGCCACTGCCGGAGGGAATGAAGGCCGCGGGAGCCGGAAGGCAGGCGCCGCCGCCCCCGCCGCTGCCGGAGGGTATGAAGGCCACGGGAGCCGGAAGACAGGCGCCGCCGCCCCCGCCGCTGCCGGAGGGAATGAAGGCCGCGGGAGCCGGAAGACAGGCGCCGCCGCCCCCGCTTCCGAAAAGAATGAAGGCCGCAGGAACACAAGGCGGACCATCTAAAGGCGCGGGGAGAAATACGCTGAGTCTTTCCGCGGTCAGGATGGCGGAGGAACGGGAGAAAGGGGCTAATATCGATCAATATCTCCCGGCGGTGCATGCAAGAGGAGGGGAGCTTTACGAAGGAGACGGATGTTATGCCAGATCCCCTCTTGACGGTCTGTATTATTATGCGGTGATCACTGGATTTGATGACATAACAGCTTACGTCAGCTTTTTTGACCAAGAAGAGGCATCTCTTCCTTTTGATAAGATCTTTACTGTAGAAGAGGCGATGAAGGAGCTTCAGTGCTTTGCGAATTACGGCGGAAGGGGGAATTATTTCCCTGCGGTGATCGATTCACGACCGGGGGAAAGAGTAAGCGTCCATTATGACGAGGATCCCTCGATCATGGAGGAACTTAAGGTTTCGCAGTTAAGATTTGCGTTCAGATGATCTGTTGCAAGTGAAACGGATTTATAGTAAACGACAAAACGATTTTCGTTTTGGCGTTTACTGCGCCGGATTTTGGCCACTGAAAGTGGCATATTTCCTTACAAAATCCGTGCGCATCCTGCCGGAGGCATTATAGTAAACGCAATTTTATATTGCGTTTACT
>JAIKXO010000153.1 GCA_024684065.1 Lachnospiraceae bacterium | reverse complement strand
AGTAAACGCACAAAATTCTACCCGAATAAAGATTTCTTAAGGATCCCGAAGTCCTTTACGTGAAACGCCTCTCCTATGACCTCTTCCGTAAAGATATCTTCCGGAGCGCCGGTCTTTTTTACATATCCGTCCTGGATGCAGACCGCTATATCCGATATCTCCCGTGCAAGCTCGAGCTCGTGAAGCGACATGATGACAGTAACTCCTTTACCTGACAGCTCCTTTACGATGCGCAAAAGCTCCAGTTTATAATTGATGTCCAAAAAAGACGTTGGCTCATCCATGATAAGAAGCTCCGGCTCCTGGCAGACTGCGCGGGCAAGCATTGTAAGCTGTTTCTGACCGTCGCTCAGGGTGGAAAAAAGTTTTTCCGAAAAGCTGTCAATCCCAAGCATTTCCATAGCTCTGCGCACAGCGCGCTCATCCTCATCCGACAGCTTCCCGAAGATATCCGTATATGGGTATCTTCCGTATTCAACGATCTCCCTGCAGGTAAGAAAACCCGACCGGAAACGCCCAGTCATAAGGATCGCAATCTTCTTTGAAAGCTCTTTTTGCGAATATCCCTCCAGTGAAAACCCGTCAATTAAAACTGTACCCTTTAACGGCGCAAGCTCCTTTATAAGCGTCTTAAGAAGCGTGGACTTGCCGCTTCCGTTGGCGCCGATCAGGGATACAATGCTGCCCCTGCTTATACAAAGGTCAATATCATTTACAACAGGAGTTTGTCCGTATCCTATGCTTAGATCATTAAGTTCAATAACATAGTTATTCATAACCTTCCCTGCGCCTTCCCCTTGAAAACAGGAGCCATATCACGACCGGAGCACCGAAAACCGAGGTGACCGTGCTTATACTTAACTCCGAAGGAGCAAAAACACTTCGCGCGATCAGGTCGCAGAGCAGACAGAACACCGCCCCGCCCAGAAAGCAGGCCGGGATCATAACGACAGGTTTTTCGGTTTTGAAAATGTTTCTGATAAGATGAGGCACCGCGATCCCTACAAAGGAGACAGGGCCTGCAAAAGCCGTGACACATGATGACAAAATTCCTGACAAAAGTATCAGACATGCCCTGAACCTTTTTATATTCACTCCGAGATTAGCCGCGTATACTTCACCTAACAGATAGGCACTCATCTGCTTTGAAATTAACAGGGTAAATATAAGAGCGGCAAATATGACCAGGAAAGCCGCCATATTGTTCTCGCTGCTTATCCCGGAAAAACTTCCAAGGGACCAGGAATGGAGATTCACTATATTTGAATCATCTGCAAAGGTCACTGCGATATCTGTGATCGCGGAACAGATATATCCTGTCATGACACCGCAGATTATAAGGATAGACATGCTGTTTACTCTCGAAGACACAAACAGGATAAAGACCATTGAAAACATGGAGCCCGCAAAGGCACCGAGTATCATGCCAAAGGAGCTTAAATGGATCCCGTATTTCAGGGAAAAGATCAAGAGAAGCGCCACAACGAGCTTGGCTGCGGAAGAAACACCAAGGACATAAGGGCCTGCGATCGGATTGTGAAAAAAAGTCTGGAGCAAAAGTCCCGAAAGAGACAGCGCCCCTCCCAAAAGCATGGCCGCAACAAGCCTTGGCAGGCGGATATCCCTTATAATATGATATTCTGTGGAATCACCCGCAGAAAAAACAGAGCCCCAGATCTCATTTACAGGAATTCTGACGCTCCCTATGCTTAAATTCAGAATGATGAAAAAGATCAATAATAAGGCAAGCACAGCAAAGCCGGCCGCATATCTGCCCTTTTTCATAAACAGCTCCCCGTAAAAGTCTTACAGATGTACCCGTTCAACTCAGGTGCTTTCTTTATCGGTTTTACTCAGGATATAATCCGCGATCTCACGTATGGCACCTTCTCCGCCGCGCTTTTCGGAAACATATTTAGCGGCCTTTTTAACCTGTTCAGCCCCGTTTTGTACCGAGCATCCGAAGCCCACCGCCTGCACTGCTTCAATATCGTTTATGTCATCTCCCACATAAGCGATATTTTCCAGAGGGATCTCATATTTTTCGGAAAGCCTCTTTACCGCATCCAGCTTATCCGTCGCGCTGTTTACAAGGATATCAAGCTTAAGCTTCTCGGCCCTTCTTTTATTGAGCCTCCGATCCTCCGCCGTAACGATACCCGTGATTATCCCTCTTTCCTTAAGGAGCTTCAAGCCCATGCCGTCGTAGGTATTAAACCTCTTAAGCTCATCTCCGTTCTCGGAATAATACATCCCTCCGTCGGTAAGGCATCCGTCGCAGTCAGTCAGAAACATCCTGATCTTAGGAACACTGCTTTCGGGATATTCGCAGAGGACAAAATCACTGAGTGTAGCAGGGGGTTTTGACGGCTTTTCGTTATCATCCCGTTTTGCTTCAGTAACGGTTCCCTTTAAATCTTCATCTCCCGCCTTGTTAAGACCGAAGCTGCCCTTAAGTATTTCTGTTCCTGAACCTTCCCTGGCCTTTTTATCCTCTTCCGCATAGATCCTGTCACGCAAAAGATCCTCCGCGATCAGAAAATCTGACGGCTCGTCTATCTCAAAATAAGACTCTTCCGGCATCTCATACGCCCTTATCCGCCCGGAAATCCTGTTTTTATCGGCTAGAAGCCTATCTTTGGAGGTAATATAAAAAGCACCGTTCTCTACCAGATACCCGTCAAATTCCTGCCGCCTTGGCCGGTTATACACATCATAATTTGAAGGCTTAACAGTCCCGTCCTTGTCTGTTTCCCAGTTAAAGCGCTTCTGCCTGACAACCGACAATACGCTGTCCGTATCTTCGTGTCCATAAAGCTCAAAGCCCCCGTCAAGATCCTTTCCCGTAAGGAGAGGTGAGGTTGCCTGGATAAGGACTATATTTTCAAAGTCATACCCTTTCGCAAACTCAAGCATCGCGCTTTCCGTAGAGGCGGTATCCGAAGCGGATGCTTCGCTCCTGCCTATAACGCAGACCTTGTCAAGCTTTAACCCCTCCACGGTCTCCTTTATCACATTGCTGTCCGTAGCTACATAAACCCTGTCTATATGGCGGCACTCGCTTGCAGCCTTTACGGTCCAGTACACTAAAGGCTTTCCCGCGATCATTTTTATATTCTTAAGCGGTATAGATTTACTCCCGCCCCTGACCGGGATAAAAGCAACAGTCTTATTATCCATTAACATCCCCCTTAAGCTTCCTTATCAGGCTGACAATCTATATTCCCTGATTTCCCCTGAGCTTCTTTCTGACCTTCAGTTCTGCTTCACACAATGTCTTTTCTCCGGTTCCCAGAGTTTTATAGACAACCTCGATCCTTCGTCTTAACATGTCCATGGCATGAACGGTAAGGGATGCCGCCTGGTCAGTGCCCCACATATCATGATCAAGGGTGATATGCCTTTCAATGACCCTCGCCCCCAAAGCACAGGCAATAACCGTTCCCTCAAGATTCTGCTCATGGCCGCTGTAACCCACCAGACAGTCATAACGCTTCCTTAAAGTGTCTATCATCCTTAAGTTAAGGTCCTCATCCCTCGCCGGATAGGCTGAATTGGTATGCATCAGGATATAGTTTCCGTCACTGTGCTTTTCAAGGATATCCACAGCTCTGTCTATCTCGTCAAGAGTACTCATGCCGGTGGACATTATGATGACCTTCCCGGAAGCCGCCGCTTTCTTTAAAAGATCCTCATGAATGATGCTTGCGGAAGCTATCTTTATAAACGGTATATCATACTGAAGGAGAAAATCAAGGCTCGGCAGGTCCCAGGGCGAAGCAGACCAGACTACCGGCTTTTCCCTGCAGTATTTATCAATATAATCGTACTCTTCCTTCTCAAATTCGATATGCTTTTTATATTCAAGATAAGTGATCCGTCCCCAGGGGGTATCCCGCATTACCTCCCTCTGTTCTTTGGGAACCGAAATCTCCGGCACCCTCTTCTGGAACTTGACCGCATTCCAGCCCGTGGCGTTTGCCGCGTCTATGAGCTTCTTTGCGATCTGAATGTCTCCGTTATGATTGATCCCGATCTCCGCGATCAGATACGGTCTGCCTGTTTCACTTACCCGGAAATCGTCTATGCTTACACTTTTTCTCCCCATACTATGCTTCTCCCGCCTGATAAAGCCTTGTTATGATCCTATTTTAATAATACCCGTTTAGTTGATAAGGCGTATACTTTAACCGCTAGCTTATCTTCTCATTTAACCGCATCTGCTCGGAATGCTTTGAAACAATTTTTTCCACTACATCCATACGGTCCCTCAGTTCCGAAACATTCCACTTTTCCTTAGCTGTCATTTCCAGATCATGCACCCTGTCATCCAGCTTCTGTATCTTATCCTGTATCCTGTCTGACTCGCTCTGCATTTCAATGCGAACCATTTTTATTTCCATCTCTATATCATCGAATTTTTTTCCGAACTTGTCATCCATGGCCTGAAATCTGTCATCTATGGCCTGGAACCTGTCATCTATAGCCTGGAATCTGTCATCTATGGCCTGGAACCTGTCATCTATGGCACGGAACCTCTGATCCATGGCACGGTTGTTTTCTTCAAATAAAGATACTATCCTTTGTTCAAGTCTTTCTAATTCTGACATTCTCATTGCCTCCTTTTCCAAATCTAATTTCATGCAATCGGAATCATAGGCGAAATGATGCGCCAGATATGATCCAGGAAATGAAAACCTGATGTGTATTCAAAGAATAATCCATCTGGTTCCATCTGTCAATATCTAAGGAAAAACTGATTATTCACTTTTTTATTTTCCTTAGCCGACTCCGGCGGATGCACTGAAATCAGCATCGGAGATTAAGATTTAACGCTTTGAGATCCTGTCCACCGCTTCGTTTATGTACTCACAGATCCTTCCGGCGATCTCGTAATAGACATTTCTGCTGAAATGATTTATGCAGTCTTCAAAATCCGCCTGGGAATGTATGAACTCCGTCGGATCTATGACCCGCATCCTCTCATGATCCTCAGCAAAGGCCTTTATGACAGGGTTTATCTCCCTGTATACATCGCAAAGCCCGGCGAACTCCTCGCTGTATCCTTCGTAATCGGTCTCGCTTCCAAGAAGCAGGATGATGATCGGCTCACCCTTTACATTATCATAAATATAATCAAGATTCCTGAGCAGAAGCTCAAAAGGCGTCGCGCCGACAAAGTCCCATTTTTCACGGAACCTGTCTATTATCTCCCCGGTAAACGGAAACTCGTGTCCCTGGATCTCGCCTTTAATGAACCTGTCCTTAAATACAAGCGAAGTAAGGTCGAAATTCCTGCTGCTGAAACTTATATATGCGCCCGTTTCCTTATTCTCGTAAAGTCCTGCGCTAAGATCCTGAAGGAGGCTTAAACAGATAACATGATACTCCTCCGAAAAAAGCTTTGTTTCAAAATCCCCCTGTATGATGAAGGGAACATCATTTACGATATCGACGATCTCCTTTTTTGAAAGCTCCGCGCTTTCATAAATATGCATTGTATGGTTCTGTCCGGTCGTCGCAAAGCCCTGTTCGTTAATGTAATTAAACTCGGTAGTGATATTGCCGCCTGAAAGATACGGCTCTATAGCGCTCATATCACACGGGCCCTTTAGCAACACCCTTACCCGGTTATTCCTTAGCTTATCATCTGACACCTCTGCCCCATGATCCTCCTTTATCCAGGGCACCTCCTTATCCTTTGAAAGCTCTATGGCGATCTTACCCTTCACGGTGAAATCCGGGCAGCCAAGCAGATTATAGGCATACTGCTCTATCCCCATCCCCAGTACCCTGCAGGAAAACAGGAAATGCTCAAGCTTCCTTTCCCTCTTATTATAGCAGTAAAATCCTACGATCCCGTAATCTCCGAACCGGTCTCTCACCCTTAAATAAGCACAGTCATTCCAGTCATTTGTGATAAGCCTCGTAAGAAGCTCCTTATTGTCCCGGTTTTTGGTATAGTTAAGCTGATTTGTCCTTGATACCAGCTCATGGATCCTGTCAAGCTCCTCTAGACAGTTTCTGTTGACGGAAACCCTTATATCGCTGTCAAAAAGGAACTGCTCCTTTGAGGTACTTAAGACCTCCGCCTTCACCTTTTTCTCAAGAAGCTTATACTGGTTCAGTCTGTCGTGAGAAATATCCTTAGGCGGCAGTTTGCTGTAATAAGTATAGAGATATGGGATGATCTCCGGCCCTGCGGTCATAAGCCCGGGAGAAGACATTTTCGCCTGCTCAAGGTTCCTCGGATTGTCATCTATGAAAAGCGTATTTTCGGCCCGAAGTCCCATAGCCTTAAGCTTTGCGGCAAGCTGATCACCCTTTTCATCCCAGTTTATCTGGTTAAAAACAAAATACTCCCAGATCCCTGCCTCCGTAAGCTCCCTGCATACAGGCTCCTCGTCATTCTTTGAGGAAATGCTGTTCATTATCCCATGATCCGTAAGGCTCTTTATAAGCTCTACATTAAGCGAGGAAAGCAGAACCTCTCCCTCACTTATTATCCCCTGCCAGAAGGTATCGTCCATGTCCCAGGCGATAAGCTTGATCCTGTCATAGGGGAAATTCTCATAAACTGCATTCTTCGAAAAGAGCGGGGCACTTTCCCTGCAAAGCCCTGCTATCAGGCGTTTATCCTCCCCGCTCATCGTCCCGATAAGCTCGGGGTCTATGATGAGCGCGTCAAAATACTGCCCGGGGAAAGCCCCGGCAAGCTCCGGCAGTAAATTGTAAACATTCTCCGTATTTTTAGCTATCTCAAACAAAACCTTATCAGGCTCATACCCGACCGGCTCGCAGCCGGGAAAGAGGCTTCGTGCCGCCTTCAGATCGGCGCCAAGACCGCTTCCTATCTGAAGGAGCCTGAAAGAATCTTTCTTCCTGAAAGGAAGC
>JAIKXO010000114.1 GCA_024684065.1 Lachnospiraceae bacterium | reverse complement strand
TAATCCGGCTCCACCTTATATTTTTTCTTTACGTACTTGAATATGTCGTCACGCATCATTTTTCATTCTTTCGTTTCGCAGACTTCTTCACCTCTTCATGATAGAAGTAGTTTGCTATGATTGGCAGTTCACCGAAGTCCGAGCGTTTGGAATCATCATCGCGGACATAGGGGAATCCTTCTGCCGCTGCGTAATCCCTGAGCTCTGCATCCAGTTCACTCCAATAGGTGCGGTCACCCTTACTGTAAATCTGATGATACAGTTCATCCAGTTCGGGATGGTTTTCATGAAGCCACTCTAAAATGCGGACTTTGTAGTCCCCGCGCAGATTCAGGTTTTCCAGCCAGATCAGATTGCAACGGTCACGTACTGCCTCGATGATTGCTTTTACATCCGTGATGTCTGGAAAGATCGGCGCAATCTGACAGACGGTCTGGATGCCGTTGTCGTACAGTTCCTTCATAGCGGCAATCCGTCTTTCAACGCTGGCAGCCTTGTCCATTTCCTTACGGAAAGTCTCATCCACTGTATTGATGGAGAAAGAAACACGGGCATTCGGAAATGTACGGATCAAGTCGATATCCCGCAGCACAAGGTCTGACTTTGTAGCTATACTGATACTGATGCCGCTGCCTTGGAGCTGCTCCAGCAGAGCCCGTGTGCGCTTGTACTTCGCCTCACAGGGCTGATAACAGTCGGTGACGGAGCCCAGGAATGCTTCCTTCCCTGCATACTTCTCCGGCTTTTTGATTTCCGGCCAGTTCTTTACATCAATAAACTCACCCCACGGCTCCGGATGATTGGTAAACCGCTTCATGAAGGAGGCGTAGCAATACTTACATCCGTGTGTGCATCCGACATAGGGATTGACCGAGAAATCCGCTACCGGCAGATTCGATTTTGTCATGACGCTCTTGACGTCGATTTCTTTGATAAGCATTCTTTTAGCCCTCCAGTTTCATATAATCCTTCATATCACTAAAGCCTATTTCATGATAAAGCCGCTTTGCCACTCCGGAGCTTTCGAGAAAAATCTTTTCTGTTCCCCTTGAGTTTGCGTCATCGATCAAAAACTCTATGATCTTTCTGCCCACGCCTTCCTGCCGTACTTCCGGAAGAGTATAGATATTCATCAGATATCCATTCGTTCCTGACAGGTTATCCGGTGACGGCATTTCATTCTGATAGCATATGCCGCCGCATCCAATGATCCTGTCGTTTTCTTCATCCAGAGCAAAGCATGCCGTATGGGTATCATCCGTCAGATGCTTTTTGTAATATGCTTCATTGTTTGCCGCGATCAGACTGCGGTCTTCCTCTTCCTCCAGCGGGAACACTTCTCTTAATACCCGCATTCGCCATTCCATTAGAATATCTATCTCGGAAAGAGTCGCTTTTCTAACCAATACTTTCATATGCACGTCCCTCCTTCATCACGATTGGCATCCGGTCCATGTCCGGCTTGCCGTTAACATTCAGCGGGATCTGGGGCATCTTCACAATAAATTCGGGGATCATGAAAGGTGTCAGATTCTCCGACAGTTCTTTCCTTACCTGCGAAACCTTAAGGCTCTTCTCCTTCGGAACAACATAAGCGATCATATAAGAAAGCCCTTCCTCATCCGTAAAGGGACGGACGATGGCCTGCTCCACTCCGCTGCACTGATAAAGCTTGGATTCGACCTCCATTACCTCAACTCGCTTGCCATAGATCATGATCTGCGTATCCATTCTGTGCAGGAATCCTATATTTCCATCCGGCAGGATATAGCCCAGGTCACCGCTGTGATACATCTTTGTTCCATCAGGAAGTGTTACAAACGCTTTATTCTCTTCATCATGGTCCCCGGTATAGCCATTTGACACACCATCACCGAAAATACAGATCTCTCCGGTTTCTCCCCTCGGGACTTCATTTCCGTTTTGATCAAGTATCCTGATCTCTGCTCCCAGTACAGGATGGCCAATCGGATAAGTTCCATCCTCAAGCACCTGTCCGTCACGGCATCGATAATAGGATGCGCATACAGTCGTCTCAGACGGTCCATAAGTGTTATAAACCTCAGCCCTGCTAAGAAGATTATTCACATGATGCCCTCTTAAGACATCACCGCCGCTGATCAGGAGTCTTAATGATGCCGGTATGGAGTCCAGATGGTTCATCTCAGCCAGAAGATAAGGGAAGCCGGAGAGCATGGTAACCCCGTGCCTCTCCACAAAAGCCATAAGGCTTTTCATATCCTTCTTATCATCTTCCGACGGAATTGCAAGTGCCGCGCCGTTTAACAGGCTGGTAAACATCTCTTCAACAAATATGTCAAAAGAGCAAACCGAATATTGGAGCATGATATCTCCCTGTGCCGGATAAAATTCATTTTCAAACGCCCTCACATAATGGCAGACATTTCTGTTTGTGACCGATACACCCTTAGGCCTTCCCGTAGTACCGGAAGTATAAAGAATGTATGCCAGATCTTCCGGACTTTGCTCATATACTCTTGTTTTACTTCCCGGTGCCGCTGTACAGATTGAACAATCAGAATAGATCTGTTCATATCCCTCAAGTTTCCCGGCAAGGTGCATTTCTGTAAGGACAAAATCCACACCTGCTTCATCCATCATGTAGTGTATCCTGCCTGTCGGAAATGTCGGTTCCGCCGGTACATACATAGCCCCGGTCTTCAAAACTGCCAGAATGGAAGCAATCATCTCCACGCGATGCCGCATCACGATCCCTACCGCTTTTGTATTATCCGGAAAGCTGTCAGCGATCATATCAACCATCTCCGAGAGTTCTTTGAAATTCAGCGTTCTCTTGTTCTCTATGACAGCCGGTGCTTCCGGCTGTTTCTCTGCAATGTCCTTAAATAGACCATATACTGTGTTTTCCATTATATCTGTTCCTCCATATTTGAAAGAATGTTATTACCTCAAAGGATCGCAAGAATCCCTTTTGCGCTTCTTTTTGCCGCATCTTTGAAATGGTTTCCGGGATTCAATTCCCAGACCACATCCATGCCAAGTTCCCGGTAATGCTCCACGATGCTTTCTGTATTATCCTGAACCGTTTTAAGGAACTTGTTCCCTGTTCTGG
>JAIKXO010000091.1 GCA_024684065.1 Lachnospiraceae bacterium | reverse complement strand
GAAAACGTCCTCTCTCCCTCCACAGTCACTGGATACAAGAAAAACATAAAACAGCTTTCAGACAAGTTTGCAGCTACGAACATTTATGATATAGACCAGGTCATGATCCAGTCAGAGATCAATGCATTCGCCCTTGACCATGCTCCGAAGACCGTTCGGAATCTTCATGGCTTTATCTCTGCCGTCCTTAAGCTCTTCAGACCTAACCTGAACATCAATACCACGCTCCCACAGAAGCGCAATACAGAGACCTACTCTCCCACCTCTGAAGCCGTGAAAAAACTCCTCCGGGAATGCAAGGGGACAAAGTACGAAATAGGCATTAACCTTGCCTGTTATGGCCTCAGACGTTCGGAGATCTGTGCCGTAGACTCCTCGGATCTGGAAGGGAATAAATTAACAATTCGAAAAGCAAGGGTACAACTCTCAGATAATTCGTGGTATACTAAAACATACGGGAAAACAGAAGAAAGTTATAGAACGCTGATTATTCCCGAAGATTTAGCTGACAGGATCAGGGACCAGGGATGTGCATATGAAGGGACTCCGGCAAGCCTCTCGGATTATATCAGGTATTTCCAACAGAAGACAGGCTTAAAAGGGTTCTCCCTTCACAAGCTCCGTCATTACTACGCCACAATGTTACACGATATGGGAGTACCTGACTCCGATATCATGAAGCTTGGCGGATGGTCATCGGACTATGTGATGAAAAAAATCTACCGCCATTCCGTCCAAGAGACGGCAGACAAAGCACAGGAAAAAGCTATAGAACATTTTAAAAATTTGTCATGAATTTCGTCATAAAATCACAGAAACGTGTCAACCAAGCCGTTTATAGGCTCTAGTGTAATGGGTTCAAGTCCCACTGCCGGCACTGGTCTCAAAGCCTTGAAAACAGCATTATTGGTGATTTTCAAGGCTTTTGGTTTGTATTATTTCAATTTTTAGTATATCTCGACTGATTACATTTTCCCTGAAATATATTTGAAGTTTGTAGGAACGGCTTTACGCCCGTAGCTCAGATCCTGACGAAACTGAAAGGATGCGCATGAATCTGAAAATCAAACACACTAAAGAGGACGGTCTGGTCTATACCAACGATAACTGTATCGGATGCAATAAATGCATCCGTGCCTGCAGTTGCATGGGGGCATGCATCTCTACGGATCCCGATAACATGGGGCGTTCCAGAATCGAAGTTGACGGTTCACGCTGTGTAGGCTGCGGTGCCTGTTTTGACACCTGTGTCCACGATGCAAGGGAATACCGGGATGACACGGAACGCTTCTTTAACGATCTGAAGAACGGGGTACCGATTTCGCTCCTCATAGCACCTGCCTTTATGGCAAATTATCCGGACAAATATTCGCGTGTCCTCGGCGGGCTTAAAAAGCTCGGTGTAAACCGTATGATAAACGTATCCTTCGGCGCCGATATCACGACCTGGGGCTATATCCGTTATATAACCGAAAATGATTTTAAGGGTGGTATTTCCCAGCCCTGCCCCGCTCTCGTCGGCTATATCGAGCGGTATATCCCTGAGCTTCTGCCTAAGCTCTTCCCTGTGCAGAGCCCTCTTATGTGCGCCGCGATCTATGCTAAGCAGGAATTAAAGATTGACGACAGGTTTGCCTTCATAAGCCCCTGTATCGCCAAAAAGCTCGAGATCGACGATCCGAACAACAATGGGTATGTAAACTACAATGTGACCTTCAATCATCTGATGAAGTATATAGAGGAGAACGATCTCTATGGAGAGCCCTGTATGGATGAGGTCGAATACGGCCTCGGTTCCGTATATCCCATGCCCGGAGGCCTTAAGGAAAATGTCCGCTGGCTTTTGGGAGATGATGTGTTTATCAGGCAGATAGAGGGCGAAAAAAGGATGTATCACTTCCTTGAAGCAAATAAGGAAAGGATCAGGGACTGTAAGACACCCTTCCTGTTTGTGGATGTTTTGAACTGTGAGAACGGATGCATCTGCGGTACCGCAACCGATCCCGCCATCTCCTCCTCCGATGATCCTTTGTACAATATCTATGACATACAGGAACGCGTAAAGAAAGATAAAACCGAAAGCGCATGGTCCAGGGATCTTTCCCCAGCGGAAAGGCTTGCGGCATTAAATAAACAGTTTGAGAACCTGAACCTTTCGGATTATATCAGGAGCTATACCGACCTTTCCGAAAAGTGCAGGATGGAGATCCCGACCGAGATGGAGTTAGACCGGATCTTTTTAAGCCTTAATAAAAAGGATGAAAGCTCACGGCATATCAACTGCTCCTGCTGCGGATACGACACCTGCAGAGACATGGCCATAGCTATATATAACGGATTTAACCATAAACACAACTGTATACACTATCTAAAGGATATCGTGGAAGAAAAAGCCACCATGACGGATGCCATGACCGGACTCCCGAATTCCTTAGGCTTCCATACGCATATTGAACGGTTAAAGCTTGAAGAATCTCTCTCTTCCTATAATGCGTTCTATTTCAATCTTAAAAATACAGGCCTCATAAACAAGCGTTTCGGCAAAGAAGAGACTGACCGGCTGATAATCGACTATTCCAGCAAACTCGCCGCCTTTGCCGATCATGAAGAATGCGTGGCAAGGCTTGTCGGTGACAGCTATACCGCTCTGATACGCAAGGAAAAGAGCGATGAATTCCTTAAGCTCTTAGACGGAGTGGAGGTTATCGGGATCCTTCACGGAAAGGAAGTCCCGATCGTACTTCAGGCTGTAGCCGGATGTCTCGATATAGACGATTCCTATAAGGATGGCGAATCCATCTTAGGCATGTGCTCTACGGCTTTAAATCTTGCAAAGAACGTTAACAGGGTTCCTTACTTATTTGCAACACCTGAAATGAGCAACTCCCTCTTAAGGCAGAAGCAGATACTGGCCGCTTTCCCCGAAGCTCTTGCAAACGGGGAATTCGAGGCCTACTACCAGCCTAAGGTAGATACCGATACCAACACTATAGTCGGCGCCGAGGCTTTGGTCCGCTGGATAAATAACGGTTCCATAGTGCCGCCGGACGACTTCGTTCCCTTCCTTGAGATGGACGGCAGTATATGCAAGCTTGATATCCATATATTTGATTGTGTGTGCCGGGATATTAAAAAATGGATAGATGAGGG
>JAIKXO010000086.1 GCA_024684065.1 Lachnospiraceae bacterium | reverse complement strand
AAGGTAAGCGATGCCCAGGGTAACTATTATAATGTCGGGGAGGTTTATGACGAAGCCGGTATGCTTATGTTTACGACCCTTTATCCGGAGGATTTCGGAGACGGTGAACCGACGGTCAATTTTGATTATACAAGGTATTCGGACAAGTTTCCGGCCGTCATGAGCTATGTGATCTCCGATTCGGAGAATACCATGCGGCTCACCTATATGTCCACGGAGCATTACTGGTATCAGGTCTCTACCACGACCGGGAAGAAGAGGAACAATGAAGTTGACCTCGATAATTACATGAGCTACCTGACCTATGAAAACCCGCAGGGTTATCTGGAGGCCTTGATCAAACAGGCATATTCGGGCGCAAAGATAGAGCTTGTGGAGACTAAGGATGCTTCAGAGGCAGTACAGGAGTCGCTTGAGCTTCTTTTAAAGGATAAAACGAAGAGCCTTACGGGGGATATCGGTGATTACGCAAAGATCGGCTCAAGTACTACCTATGCCACGGGGGAATCGGGAAGCAGCGCGACTTTCTATAAATATGTGATAAAAACGGGAAGCGGGGAGATATATGCGGACTATTACGTCCCGCTCATATACAATACGTTCTATTACGCAAATGAACAGCTTTCGGACCAGGGCAGCGTCACGGAATGGCTCCCGCTCTGCGTGGTGAGTTATGAAAGCGGAAATAAAGAAAAATATGAGTTCTATGAGGAAGCCTTTACCGTATTTGTCAACAATTCGAAGCTTACCAAGGATTTCTTCAGGGTTAATGAGGCCTATGGCGAGATCATAGACAAGGCCATTAGCGAGAGAAAGGATCCCGCGCCCATGACAGCAGATCTCCTTAAGCAGACAGAGAGTAAATTTGATCAGTCTGCAAAGCTTAAACAGCTCGATTCCGACATTTATAATTTCCTGTCCACCCCGGACAGTAACCTTAAGACCTTTGTCAACGGTGATACAAGGGTTACGGGAGGCCCGGATACCATGCAGGCCTTTTATTCGAAAGAGAAAAAGATGGTGTTCATCACTCCTTCCGAATCCGAATATCCGGGAAATGAATATACAGATCTGTCAGAACAATAAGAATAAAACAGTTGCGGTAAATGCTGAAAATCTCGGGTGTATCAGCCCGGTTATCCGCGTCTGCCGCTGATCAGAGGATCCGATATCTGATGAAATGGCTCGATCATTTAAGAACGATCAATAAACACAGGCGCCTGGTTCGGGAGGGATGCTTCAGGCTTGGGCTTATAAGGCAGGGGCTTCTGCATGATTTAAGCAAGTATTCGCCTGCCGAATTCATTGTGGGGGCAAGATATTATCAGGGCTACAGAAGCCCTAACAATGCCGAAAGGGAAGCAAGGGGGTATTCCGCGGCATGGCTCCATCATAAGGGCAGAAATAAGCATCATTACGAGTACTGGATAGATTATTCCGCAACAGAAGGAAAGGGCATGGTTCCTGCCAGGATGCCGGCTAAATATCTTGCGGAAATGTATATGGACAGGGTTGCCGCCTCCAAAATCTATAACGGTGAGAATTATACGCAGGACATGCCCTTAAGATATTTTCTGAGAGGTAAGGACCGGATCCTTATGGAGGCTAAGACGAAAAGGGCGCTTGAATTCCTTTTAAGGAAGCTTGCAAAGGATGGTGAAGCCGAAACAGAAGCCTATATCAGAAAGCGTGTGCTTAAGAAGCCGTTTCTGCCTGCTTTTTTAAAAAATTACGGACGGTGAATGGCATGCCGATATATCGGATTTTCATTATAACCGAAACAGCAAAGAGGGATCCGGATGGTTAAGTGTCCGTGATCCCTTTATTATTAATCAAATATATTTTGTGCAAATTGCACAAAAACTGTTGCATTCTACTGATCACTTGGGTATAATTAACTCAAATGCGATCATAGATTGAAAGTGTTCTATATAATGATATCAGGGTCAAAAGCCTGACCCCACGGCAAGCTTGCTTGCCAGTGGGTGAAAGGTTTTATGAACCGCCACAATATGAGCAAGAAGTGGGGAGGGGGCCCCACGGATTGCGAATATTGGGGAGCGTGGTGGAAGTGCAAAGCACGGAACCACGCTTGATATCACTTTTGACCCTCACATCATATAATGACCGCGAACGAATCAGAATTAGGAGGAAATCAGTATGAAGAAATTAATTGCTATGGCGTTGACCTGTGCTATGACACTGGGCCTTGTGGCCTGTGCGGCGCCTGCAACGGGCGGTGCTCCTGCTGCGGAGCCCGAAGCAAAAACGGAAGAAGCGGCTGCGGATGAAGCTCCGACGGATGAGGCGGATGCGGCAGAGGCTGCTGACGATGACCTTGTAGCTGCGGCACAGGCTGAAGGAGAGCTTGTCGTATACGGCTCCTGCGAGGAGGATTATCTTGCGGCTGCCTGCGAGCACTTTGAAGAGCTTTACGGCATTAAGGTTCAGTATCAGAGACTCTCAACCGGTGAAGTTCAGAGCAAGATCGAAGAGGAGAACGGAAACCCCTCAGGCGATGTATGGTTCGGCGGAACAACAGATCCCTATAACGTTGCTGCTGCAGAAGGACTTTTGGAGCCCTATGAGGCAAAGAATGCCAGTCATCTTATAAGCGATACTTATCGCGATAAGGACGGAAACTGGTATGGTATCTACAAGGGAATCCTCGGATTTATGGTAAACAAGGATGAGCTTGACAGGATGGGTCTTGAAGCTCCCAAGGACTGGGAAGATCTTCTTGATGAGAAATATAAGGGACTTATCTGGCTTTCCAATTATAATACCGCCGGAACAGCCAAGCTTGTTATAAACACAATGATCCAGAAATACGGTCATGATGAAGGAATACAGTATCTCGTAGATCTTGACAAGAACATCGAGGTTTATACAAAATCAGGCTCAGGTCCTTCCAAGAATGTGGGAACCGGAGAATGCGTCATAGGAATAGGCTTCCTTCATGACGGTATCACCCAGATAGAGGATAACGGCTATGGCAATATTGAGCTGATCATCCCCGAGAGCGGAACTTCCTTCGAGGTTGGTGCTACCGCTATCTTCAAGGGATGCAAGCATCCGAATGCCGCAAAGCTTTGGGTTGAATATGCGTTAAGCCCTGAGTGTGTTGAGCTTGCGGTTCAGAATGGATCATATCAGTTCCTCGTTATTGACAATGCAGAGCAGCCGGCTATCGCTACCGAGTTCGGTCTTGATCCGGATAACGTAATGGATTATGATTTCGAGGATGCCAAGGAAAACACCACAACCTATGTAGAAGAGGTTATGAAGGCTCTCGGAAGCGCCGCTGACGACCGTTTCCAGACAGAATAAGTTGTTATTACGATGGGCGGATAGTTTTCTATCCGCCCATATATACGGAAATGATTCGATCTATAGATCGAACTTATTCGACATTTGCCAAAGCAAATATCGAATTAGCCGGCACGAACTAAAGTTCGTGCCAAAGCACACGATTTACTTCGTAAATCGGCGCAGAATCAGGGGGATGAGCTTTTTATGGCAAAGAATCAGAGCGCAGAGCTCGACAGGAAGAAATTCTATTCCGACCCGATCATGGTCACAACGATAGTTGTACTGATCGCTTTTTTGACGTTATTCATTCTTTATCCTTTAGCTATTCTTTTAGTCGACAGCTTTATCACGGATGAAGGTATCACGCTTTCCGTGTTCAAACGGATCATGGCTATGCAAAATTTCAGAAGAGCCATAGGAAATACCTTAAAGGTAGGTTT
>JAIKXO010000013.1 GCA_024684065.1 Lachnospiraceae bacterium | reverse complement strand
CTTAATTTTGGGCATAAAAAATACACCTCCTATCTTGTGGATTTTTATAGCAAGGTGTATAATACCACTATCCAAATGGAGAAGGACGGGTATCACCTCCTTGCAGAAGCGCTTTCGTTGCCGCGGAAGCGTTTCATTTTTATATTATATCTCATTCATCGAACGGACGAGCGTCAAAATGATCACCGACTTTATCTCGATATACAACTCGACACCATGCTGGCATGTTATGCGAACCCATATAGGTTATATATAGCACAGTAATCTTGTTCTTTACATCTTTTTCACCGCTTTCAAAAGCATCAAGGCACAAGCAAGCATCGTTTACATATATATCTACCGGTCTCGTAATAACTACTTGATAAACCGTTTCATCCAAATCAAGTGCACCGCACAAATCTGCATCGAAGGAAGACAGAAGTAAATCTCGTACAGTATATTCCTCGCCTTGCTTGAGGTTATTTCTAAGATCAGTATTGTTTCCGCATCCGGTCAAGACAAAACAAATTAGAATAACAAAAATAATCTTTTTCACGTTACTCTCCTCCACTATTCATTTCTTCTTTGATCAACCTTGCATACCGAAGAAGATGATCCATCTTTTGAGGGCTTAAACTTCTGTATATTTCAATGAGTTCGCGTTCATCGCCCACTCTTATAGAATAATTCATTTCCGGTTCCCATCCCATCAAATAGGACTCTGATACGCCAAGGAATGCCGCGATTGATTCAATCTTATCAGATGGAATATTCGTAATTGCGCCTGTTTCGTATTTATATATGGTCTGTTTCGTAGTATTGGCAGCTTTCGCCAGATCTTCTTGCGTCGCACCTTTGTTTTTCCGCGTTTCACGGATCCTATTTCCTATTATCGACATTAAAATCACCTCCCATCTTTTTATCCCCGCGTATTCATTATATTACAAAAATGTTATTAGTCAAGTAAAAAATGACTTGACAAGTCACTTTTTGCGGCGTATAATCGCAACCATAGTAACGTATTACGTTACCCAAAACACGAAAGGAGGAGCCAAACAATGATACGAGTAGATGAGCTACGCGGGATCATCGCAAAGAACGGGAAGTCCCAGAAAGACGTCGCTAACGCTATCGGTATTGCAGAAAAAACCTTCTATACCAAAATGAAAAATGGCGTGTTTGGCAGCGACGAGATCGAGAAAATGATTTCTTTTCTCAAAATTGAAAACCCGGCGGATATTTTTTTCGCCAAAAAGTAACGCAGCACGTTACGGAAAGTAACTGTAGGATTTACAGAAGCAAAGGGGTGATACACGATGCCGGCACTTGCAAAGAGCATACACGAAAAGGCGAACGAAGAGGCGGAAAAGACAATGCGGGTATATCTTGCAACCCGGAACCTGAAGCGTTCAGACTTCGGGGATCTGATAGGGCAGAGCAAGAACACGGGTCTTAAGAAGCTTCGCAGCCCGGAGCTTTTAACGGTATCGGAACTTAGGTTTTTGGGGCTTACCAAGGAAGAGGTGCTCCGTATCGTTTTAGGAGGTGAAGAGGCATGGCAATAGAGCTTGCGGACGCTATTAAAATAGCGGGGATCATAGCCAAGGCCCCGGAAGAAAGACTGCCGCTGATTATGGCAGTTTTGGAAAAAGCAGATTTCACGGTTGACGGGCTCGAAGAGATTGAAGAGTGGCGGTCATACAAAGGACAAGGAACGCAGACTGCAATTATTGACGTTGAGAAGCTTCGGGAGGATCTGATCGCAGCGTTCCCGCCAAACGAGAACACACCGGCGGATGCGGCAACATCCGTTTTGCCAAAAGATTACAACGACTACTGCAAAAAACACAAGATACGCCCGAGGATCGCATCAAGGGCGCTGGCAGACAAGGGATACATAAAAGTCATTGAAGAAGGCGACAAGAGGTCGTTCAGCCAGCCGATGCGGGTCGACGGAAAATCGCAGCGGTTCATCATCATTTA
Organism: Lachnospiraceae bacterium; assembly: GCA_024684065.1. The sequence continues at coordinate 26,456 of JAIKXO010000013.1, read as the reverse complement.
TTAGGAGGCGGACATGAAAAACCTGATTATTGCAATTCTTATGACAGCGGTGTTTTATTTGAATATTTGCGAAGTAAAGATGCCGGTTGCGATACCGTTCATGGTTATTACTTTTTACTTGATCGTAGCAGAGATCGACTGCGAGATTTCGGATTTTTTAATGCGCAGCCGCAGGGGACGAAGGCTCCGGCGCAGGATAAGGAGGCTCGGTGCATGAAGAATATTTCGCAGATCATCGAAGAGGTAAAAACAGATATTTGTAACAAGTATTGTAAATACCCGGAAACATGGGACGAGGACGCGGAAGGCATGGAGCTTTCAGAAAGCGATATTTGCAAAAACTGCCCGCTAAACAGATTATAGGAGGATTTATATGAAAATGAAGTATGCAGCAATAGTAATGGCAATAGCCCTTATGTACATTTTATCGGACAGCATAATCAGCCTTGCCATGAGCATCGACTACATGCGAGAGGAAGAAGAGGCAGCAGAGGAATACGTCCAGATGACAGCGACGGCCTACTGCATCGACGGGACAACGGCCACAGGAACGCACACAAGGCGCGGTATAGCAGCGGGAAAGCGGGAGTGGTTCGGAAAGAAGGTTGCAGTATACCTTGACGACGGCGAAGGCAATCCCGGCGCTTTTTGGGGCTACTACACCATAGAGGACACGGGCGGAGAGCCGATCCGAAACGGAAAAGTTATTGATATCTGGATGCCGGACTACGACGAATGTATGAAATTCGGCAGAAAGAAGGTTCACGTGTGCCTGGTTGATAACGGGGAGGATTAAGGATGGACGGAATAAAGATGGATCCGGAAGCAAACGGTCTCAGTTACGCGGACCTTTTCAACCTGACATTAAACAGCGTTCAAGATGCAGCGATAGCAAATTACAAGATAAGCCGCCTGCTTATGCTTCTTCATAAGAGGCAGAACGAGTTCGCGCATAAGGCGCAGGTTGACAATTTCGTTTTCTTTAGCGACTTATCCGGGGCCACGATCAAGATTGATGAAATACTAAGTCTTTTAGATCTTCCGAGAAGCGAGATGGCAGCGGCAGTTTTTGAAGCGAGGGAACCGGCTTATGAAGATGAAGATTGAAGATAACTTCATATTCCTTGCAGACGTAAACAGTATGCAGCATTCGATGATACGCAGCTGGGGCATGATGCGATGGGATAGGACGAATCAATGGTACTGGGCGCAGATCACGCTTGACCTTCTAAATAGGATCGGAAAGCTTGTACCGCTTCCGGCAAGCGTTGAAGAAACACGCAAGCAGCTATATAACCTGCAGGCATCCATTGACCGGCAACGGATGGACGAGGATCCGAAACCTCTATACGACTACCCGGTTAAGATACCGCTTTTTAAGCACCAGATGCGCGGCGCAAATATGGCGCTCCTTGCATTCGGATTGATCGAGCCGGAGGAAGTACCACAGCGGCCGCAAGATCCCGGAGAGAACGCGATGGACGCAATAAACAGGTTCTTTGATTACTTAGACGGCAACGAGAATGCTTTTAAGGAGAAGGAATGCACAAACAAACACTTATAAACAGAGGGTTCGGGTACCTGTTCGAAATGGGGACGGGAAAAACCCTGACAGCCATAGCCACGATGGGTGCAGCGTACGAGCTGGGAGCGATCGAAAGAGTTCTGATCGTAGCACCTACCTCAGTATGCCCGGTGTGGCCAAGAGATATCGAAGAAGCCGCGCGGTTCAAGTACAAGGCAGCAATCCTGACCGGAAGCAAGGACAAACGGATCAAGGAGCTTAAGAGCCTGCAGGAATACCCGCTTAAAGGTTTGAAGGTTGCGGTGATCAATTACGAATCTACATGGCGGGACGGGATTTTCGAGGCGCTTCTTGAATATAACGCAGACATGGTGATCGCAGATGAGAGCCAGCGGATCAAGACGCATAACGCCCAGCAATCCAAAGCGATGCACCATATCGGAGACAAGGCGAAATATAAGCTTATTCTTTCAGGAACGCCGGTGCAGAACAACGCCATAGATATCTGGTCGCAGTACCGTTTCTTGAATCCTTCCGTTTTTGGGGAAAATTTCTACGCATTCAAGAACAAATACGCGATCATGGGCGGGTTCAATAACAAACAGATCATAGGCTACCGCGACCTTGATAACTTGATTCGCAAGGAATACTCCATAGCATACCGTGTGACCAAAGAAGAGGCCCTCGACCTTCCGGAGCAGACATTTATTACTAGGAACATTCCGCTCGAAGGAAAGGCGAAGGTTTTATATCAACAGATCAAGCGGGACTCTTACGCGGAACTTGATAACGGCAGGCAGGTTACAGCAGCGCAGGTGCTTACCAAGCTTTTACGCCTGCAGCAGTTTACCGGAGGATTTATTCAGCCGGATGACGGAATGAAACCGGAGTACGTATTCGACGGAAAACTCCAAGCTTTAGAGGATATCATAGACGACTACGTAAACGGAGAAGGAAAGAAGCTTGTTATATTCTGCCGCTTCCGGCCGGAGATAAGCCTGATAACGCAGCTTATCGAGAAAAAGAAGATCAGATATCAGGCAATATACGGGGACGTAAAGATCGACGACAGGGGTCCGATCGTTGAGGATTTCCAGAATAACCCGGATACGAAGATCTTCCTTGCACAGATCGACACGGCAGGCCTCGGGATCACGCTGACAGCAGCAGACACATGCGTATATTATTCGGCTAACTTCAACTACGCAGCATACAGCCAGAGCCTGGCACGGATCCACAGGATCGGACAGCGGAACGTATGCACCTATATACATTTAGTGGTTGAGCATACCATCGACGCACAGATTTACAAGGCGCTCTCGAAAAAAGAAGATCTTGCGAGAACGATTGTAGATACATGGAGAGACTATTTTTAGAAAGGAGAACAGGATCATGACGACACTTGACGACAAACTCCATCAGTACCAGCAGATCCTTAAAAAAAAGGACGAGCTGGCTGAGGCAACAAAGGCAAACAACGCAGCGAAGGAAGAGTTGGAACAGGAGATCTGCCAGATGATGATCGACGAAGAGAAACCCAGTTCGATCGTTGACGGCTACAACTTTTCCCTGAAGCAGGAAACGATGTATTCCAAGCTCGGAGAAGAGAAGCTCCTTGAAAAAGGCCTTGACTTTTTGGAGGTATTGCGGGAGCAGGGGCTCGGAGACATCATCGTTGAACGGGTGGATCCGCGGACGCTTAACTCGACCTGCAAGACCATCGTCGAAGAGAGCGGCGAGCTTCCGGAAGAGCTTTCCGAGGTTCTTTCGGTATATGAGAAGCTCGGACTTTCCAGACGCAAGGCAAACACAAAAGCCCTTGACCGGGCAAAAGCAAGCAGATAAGGAGGACAGATCATGGCAAAGAAAAACGAAGTTGCGGTAACAAAAAAGGATGAGTTCAACCTCGTCACGCTTTCCGGGGACATCGCCGAGGCTGTGGCGGAGGAAATGGATGGACTCGGAACGATCCCGTTTGACAGGGTTAAGATCCCCAGCGGCGGCGGGCTTGTATTCGAGATCCCCGGAGAAGACGGAGAGGATCCTGATACTGAGAAGGAGCTTATCGGCGTTATCCTTTACCACCACCCGGTGAATGCATACTGGGCAGAGAAGTTTTCAGGCGGTAACGAGGCTCCGGATTGCGCGAGCATGGACGGAAAGACCGGTGTAAACCGGGAGACCGGAGAAGTAAGGGACTGCGCAAGCTGCCCGTTCAATCAGTTCGGATCCGACGGTGCAGGGAAGGCGTGCAAGAACGTACACAGGCTTTACTTCCTGCGGGAGGATAACCCGGTGCCGATCATTATTTCACTTCCGCCGACTTCCCTGAAGTATATGAAAAACTATATCGGGAAGAGCATTCTTCTTAAGGGCATGCGCAGCTACGAAGCGATCACGAAGATCACCCTGAAGAAAGAGAAGAGCTCCGGCGGCATTGATTATTCGAGAGCGGTGTTCGCATACGTAGGGAAGCTTAACCCGGGGCAGATCGAAGCAGCCAAGGCCATGGCCGAGATGCTGAAAGACCGCAAGGATGACATCGATGTTGACGACAGCGATTACAACACGGCTCCGGCAGCGGACGCACCGCAGACAGATGCGGACGGCTTTATGAAGGTTCCCGAAACAGTAGAAAACCTTCCGTTCGGAAGCTAAAACAGGGGTCTAATCTCCACCACATAACCGGCGGGGAGGCTTGCCTCCCCAAAGGATCCTATAACATGACAGCAAAGGCGGGATAAAGTATGCAAAGCAATGCGCAGCAGATCAATATAGATGATTTCGTAGATTACAAAGCAGAATACTCCGCTCTCGTTAAGCACGTTACGATCACGGGCGACAGGCTTCTCGGCCGCTGCCCATTTCACGATGATAATAAAGATTCTTTTTCGGCAGACCTATCAACAGGAAAGTGCCATTGTTTCACCGGATGCATTGACGGTAATTTCATTACATTCTGGGCAAAAATCCATAACACAGACACAAAAGAAGCGTACAAGCAGATCTTAGAAAAGTACGGAAAGACGCAGGAGGCAAAGCCGCAGGAGCAGGAAAAGCTCGAAGACCTGACGCTTAAGGAATATTCATTCCAGAAGCGGATCCCGGAAGAATTTCTCGAAAAGAAATTTTCAGCGAAGACTGTGACGGACCGGAAGACGAAAACAAAGTGGCTGCGGCTCCCATACTTTGACGAGCAGGGCAACGAGGTTGTTTTCCGCAAGAGATACGGCAAAAAGGAATTCCGCTGGAGCTACGGCAGCAGCGGAAAACTTACGCTTTACGGCTTATGGCGGCTTTCGGATATGAAAGACAATGGCTCGGTGATCCTTGTAGAAGGCGAGAGCGACACGCACACATTATGGTATTTAGGGTTCCCGGCTTTAGGAATCCCGGGAGCAAGCAACTTTAAGGCAAAGATGGTGCCATACCTTGAAGGCCTTAAGATCTATATCCACGTAGAGCCGGATAAGGGCGGCGAGACGTTCTTAAAGAAGGTATGCTGGGTACTTCATAACGAAGGTTTTGCGGGCGACGTTTACACGTTCAGCTGCAAGGGATACGGCGTAAAGGATCCATCGGAGCTGTACATTGAAGCCGGTAAGGAAGACGCCACGGCCAAGATCAAAGATCAGCTTAAGATCGCAAAAAAGATTGATGTAGAGAATTTATCGGACGTAATACCGGAGGCGATCAAGGGAGCGCCAGTCAACCTGCGGCAGCCGGAAGGATGGATGTATTCGGAAAAAGGAATAAGCCACCTCGACGAAAAGAAGATGACGCCGTCCCTCGTTTGCAGGACTCCGATCATCTTAACCCAGAGGCTTAAAAGTCTGGAGACAGGCGAAGAAAAGATCGAAGTAGCGTTCAAGAGAGACGAAATGTGGCAGCGGGCAATCTTCCCCAGGTCGGTGGTGTTCACAAACCGCGGCATTACAGCACTTGCGGATTTAGGATGTACGGTCACCAGCGAGAACGCAAAGATGGTTGTTAAGTTCCTTGAAAGCTTAGAGGCAGAGAATATTGAGGTAATAACGAGAGCAGACTCCGCGTCCACTTTCGGATGGCAAACAAGGGGCAGGTTCCTGCCGGGACACGGAGACGACATCGTACTTGACATAGAACCGTCGCTCAGAGGATGGGCAGCAGCTTACCACGCAAGCGGAACACTTGAAGAGTGGACGGAGATCATGGCGCCGCACAGAGAGCGTGACAAGTTCCGGTTCATATTATCGGCAGCGTTCGCAGCTCCGCTTCTTAAGATCATATCGCAGCGTATATTTTTGATTTACAACTGGGGCGGAAGCAAGGGCGGCAAGACCGCTGCCCTCAAGGCAGCACTTTCAGTATGGGGAGATCCGGAGCGGCTCATGGTTAACTTTAACGCCACGCAGGTCGCACTCGAGCGGATGGCAGGATTTTATAACGACCTGCCGCTGGGCATAGATGAACGCCAGCTTGCAGGCAATAAGCAGGAAGGCCTCGAAAAGATCGTATATATGCTTGCTTCCGGTACCGGAAGAGCAAGAGGAAGCAAGGGCGGAGGGCTGCAGGCACTTAATACATGGCGGACGATAGCCATGGCAACAGGAGAAGAGCCGCTTTCACGGGATAACACACAGACTGGTGTCTCTACCAGAGTATTAGAGATCTACGGCGGTCCGTTTCTGGATGAGCGCAGCGCTTCGATGATGCACCAGCAGACAGCCCGGCATTTCGGATGCGCTGGGACAAAGTTTATTGATTTTCTGATGCGGACGGATGAAAAGAGCATCATGGAAGCCTACAACGAATTATTTGAAGAGATCTACGCCATGGCAGACGGCACGAGTGGCAGCCATATTTCAGGAATAACGGCGGTTGCGCTTGCCGATGCGATAGTTGACAGGCTCTTATTCCAAAACAGCGAATATGAGGCAGAATCGGGCGCAGGGAAGGTTCCTCTTAAGCTTTCACCGGAGAGCCGGCAGCGCGCGATCAGGATGGCAAAGACGATCATAGGAGAGCAGCTATCATCCGGGATCAAGGACGTAAACGAAAACGCTACGCAGTTCATAGTAGACTGGATCCTTTCAAACCGGCTCCAGTTCGGAGACAGAGCGGTCGGGACGTGCCTCGGCTTCTTTTCAGAGGAAAAAGACAGGGCGTATATATACCCGTCACTATTGAATCAGGCGCTCGACCGGGCAGGATACAGCCCGCGAAAAACGATGAAGTACCTGGCTGACAACGGGATCATTGAGGTTAATAATTCTGCAGCAGGAAAGAAGGAATACAGTATAACGAAGCGGTTCGGTGGAAGGAATTCGAGATTTATCAACTTTGACATAGGGCAATTTTCCGAGAACACGCTGCCACCGCATCCGGCAGGAGGAACGATGAAAACGAATACAAGTGAATCACCTGACTCGGACGGTTTTGTACCAATTACTGGACCATTAGACCAATTTTTGGGACTTCCGGAGCAGATGGCGCTGCCGTTTGGACCTTAAAACATAACGCCTGCCGATTAGGCGTTATGTTAGGCGTTATGTTAGGCGTGTCACCCAAAACCCTTATAAAATAAGGCTTTACGGGCTCTTTTATATACTTTATAACGACATAACGCCTAATATATATCATCGTGACGGGAACGATGCAACAATTTTATGCATCGTACTAAAAAACAAGGTATATGTTCAAAATTAGGCGTGTCAGGCGTGACAACCCCCGGAAACCCCATAAAATATAGGCACTTCGGCATAACGCCTAATTTTTCAGGCAGGCGTGACACTTAGGAGCGAAAAAGGAGAACAAACGTATGGAAAAAGCACGAAAACCCGCAGAAACACTGGGCTCAACGATAGAAACATACCGGTTGAACAAAACGCAGGTTCCAGAGGAAGATCTTAAGGGAAAATACCGTGATGCATACGCAAAATTGCTGCATCGGCTCAAAAAAGAGGCGGAGGAATACATGAATCACATCCTTTACGCAGGCCTTAGGGCAAACCCGGATCGTTTGGATGAGACTATTACAGCCCTTGAAGAGGATTTCAAGAAGAACAAAATTTCCGGGAAGGTTTACAAGGCTGTGTTTGAGAATTTCAGCATTGAAGAGATGGAGAAGATCGCGAGGGAGCAGCAGGGCAGAAACATCGGCATTGTTTTAGAACACGGCGGGATCGTAGAGACATGGAGGCTGGCATGATAGGAAACAGATACGAAAGCTTCTACCAGAGGAAGATCATGGATCATTTAAAGAAGCGGTACCCGGATGCATTCTTTTGGAAAGCCGCTGCCGGGGAGTATTCAAGAGGCGGTATACCGGATATTTGCGCGATCATACATGGCAGGTTTTATGGCTTCGAAGTTAAGAGACCCGGCGGCAAAGCATCGAGGCTGCAGGAAAAGACGCTGGAAGACATAAAAAGGGCAGGTGGCTATGGGGGTGTAGTTATTTACCCGGAAGACGTAGAGAGAATTATTCAGGCAGCGGAAGAGACGGAAGCAAACGGAAGCAAACGGAAGTAAGGAGGTAATAAGTGTGGGAGAGCCGAACGAAGAAGATATGCAGAAAGCAATTTTGATGCATGCAAAGGTATTTTTAAGGATTTACATATTGTTCCTGCGGCATTTCGGAAACGACGAAAAAGCCAAGGACCTTGCAGAGAGGTTTTTTAGATCGTACCTTTACGGGATATGCAGGTCAAACACGGATGCGCAGCGGGACGCAGCGGCGAAGGCAGTAAGTAACTTTATCTTTTGGGGAGGTGACGACAGATGAACAGGAGCCAGAGGCGGAAGCTTATGAAGGAGCGCTTTCGGCTGGTTGATGGAGCAGGAAGGAACGAAGCTCCGGATCCGGTGCAGGAAGATTTTATCCCGGACTATTCTCAGGTGTCCCCGGAGAAGATCTGCGAAGGGATCGAGATCCTTCTTTCGGAGCTTAGGAAAAAAGATTTTCCTGTATACGACTTTGATAACAAGGATAAGGTTGTTTACGGAATCAGGATCATCGGAGGCAAGGCGTATTTTTTGGCAGTAACGGAGGGCAAGGATGAAGAACAGAAACAGGAAGAGAATCAATGACTACGACGAGAGCCTGACGCCGGAAGCGGAGCTCTTAGACAAGTACCTGTTCAGGTACAGAACCTGCATCATGAGGAAGAACGCTCTGACGCGGCGCCGGGAAGAGATCAAGCTTGAATTCGAGAATCCGCTTTCCGCCGTAGGGTTTGACGGTATGCCACGCGGCAGCGGAGTCGGCAGCGGCAGCGCAGCTATATCGTACCGGCTTGATGAGATCGATACGAAGATCAAGGCGCAGCTTGCGGCAGCGGAAAAGACCTTGATAGAGATATCCGGAGTTTTTGACTGCCTCGATGACGGATGCCTGGAACGGTCCGTTTTAGAGAGCCGCTACATTGACGGCGCAGGATGGGACAGGGTGTGCCGGGATAACCACTGCAGCAAGTCGAAGGCGATCCGGAACTGGAAGAAGGGGCTTTCCCAGCTTTTAACATTTAAGAAGGTATCGAAAATTCTGGAAGCGTACGAGAAAGGATGGGATTAACCATGTTTAGCACGATGGGGTTATACAGATCAGATGAGCGTTTCAAGGCTTACGTTGAAAAATACAGCCGGCAATACGGGATCCTGATATCCGAGGCCTTGAAGCATAGTGTGGTTGAAGAAGCGGCGAAGTATTACATGCAGAACCCGAAAACAGATTATGTTTTGGTTTCGGGACTTAAGGCCGGATGCGGCGCAGCAGAATCAGGAGGTGATTGTAAATGAACGAAGGAACAATAAATATGCCGCCATGCGTTTATATTTGCAGCCCGTACAAGGGCGACGTAAAGCGGAACAAGGAATACGCGAGGATCCTTACAAGGGTGGCGATCGAGGATGGATGCGTGCCGATTACACCGCACCTTTATATTACCGAGGCCTTAGACGACGAGGATCCGAAGGAAAGATACGTAGGACTTTCTGTGGCTATGAGCCTTCTTAGGAAATGCGACCGGATTTATATCGGCGGTAAGTACGGAATTTCCGAAGGGATGAAGGCAGAGATCGAGGAAGCCGGCAAGCTCAATTTGCAATGGGTATATTTAGGGAAAAACGGAGCATGGGCAGACGGAGGAAGGGTGTCGCTGAAAAGCATTTCAGAAAGAGAGGGAACAGATGACAAGTAAAGGTGCCATGGAATATTACCAGCAGTTCAGAACATACGAGGCGAAGCCGCTGCAGGACGATCCGCTCCTTGACAGGATCAGCCCGGAAGCATTGATCGCATGGTTTCGATGCAATTCATGCACCAGCTGCAAGTGGAGGCAGGAAGTAATAGACAAAGACGCGGATCCAAGACATGATATACATTTTTGTTCGAAGATGCATGAAAAGGTAAATATCATCGATATGGTAAGCTACCTCGGATATACAAAGGAAGGCCGTGAAAGCGACGGCCGGCCGAGGTTTAGAGAAGCGGAGGTGTGACGGACGATGAAGAAGGATACAAGGAAACGGATCAGGTGGTTTATTCAAGATCACTTACCTTCGCTTCCGAACAAGTACCAGATCGAGCACGCCGTATTCAGCAAGGTCGCGCACTTCACAAGATGCGGATCCTGTTTCAGATGCAGAGCCTGCGGCAATAAAGGATATTGCGGATATATGATGACGTCCAATAAACCGGACATAAGCGACGAGGTAAGATGCTACGGTCCCGGATGCAGGAAAGAGATCGGTTTTAAGACACGGGCCTGCGAGTGGTATGAGCCGCGCTGGTATTTTAATTTTCACATTAAGGCAGGAGAAAAGAGATATAAACTCAGCCGGCTTTATTGCGAGAAATTTAGGATCCCGCTCGGCGGACTTAGAAAGCCTGTGCCGCTTAAATGGGTAGACGGATTAAACAGCCGTGGCGAGATTGTAAGAAATTGCGATCCGCGGTGTCCCAGATGCGGCGAGATGCCTTACAGCTATACGCAGTGCCAGTTTTGCGGACAGAGATTTACGGAGGATGACAGAATGATGCCGGAGACAATAGAATACACTTCCGAGGAAAACGGATACACCGGAATTTTATACGGGATGGAATCATATTCAGTTTTTGATCAGGACGGAAACGAAGTCATGCACACGGGAAGCAGGAATATAAACACGTTTGAAGAGTTGAAGGAACTGGTAGAGAAGTTCCCGGAATTTCAGAAAGCAATGGAACGGATCCTGCGCGATAAAGACGTTGAAGAGGAAGAAGGTGTTTGAATGAAAGCAAGCGAAAAAAATAAAGCCTATGCCGAAAAATTATCCAAACTCATATTAGACCATCCCGATCTAAGGGTGATCGCATGGATAGATACAGACGGAATATATGATGATTACAGTTATATGGCAGGAAATTTATACGAGCCTTGCATCGAAACCATCGTAATAGGACATGACAATTCATACAGGACAAAAGACGGCGACGCATACGAGGATTGCTACCATTATTACGGATATGAGTGTGACGACTGGACAGACGAAGAACTGGAAGAAAAAGCAAAGGCTATTCCTTGGGAAGATGTAATCGCAGTAAAAGTGAGTGCCACATAAAAGGAGGTGGACAAGATTGATAAATTGATAAGCAGACAGCTGGGATAGGTAAACGAGAAGGAGGAAAGTTATGGACGCGAGTAAAATTATTTTGTTGAAGGACTTAGAAGAAGCCGAGAAGGAAGCCAAAAAGAAGCAGCACGCGATCAACAAGGCATCCGCCTTGATCGAGGACGCGAAAGCCAGGTACATTAAGGAAAAGACCAGAGCAAGGAGCAAGGCAGCGGCACTCGAGAAAGATGCAGCGCTTAAGAGCGCGAAGTTTAATTGCCTTTCAGAATATGAGCGGTTCGATGACATTCAGGAAGCATACGGCTACGACATGATCACCGAGAAAGAGCGGGACAAGCTGGAAGATCTGTGGCGGGAACGCGAAGAAATTTTGAATAGCCGGGACGATGAAGGATATTATAAAGACTTTGTGACGGACGCGCTCCGTGAGGCGTACCTGCGCATTCAGGATTTATGGCAGGACGAGATCGAGAAGGCGTACGTTATGAAAAAGGAATTTGATAAGCAGCGTATCGAAGCAGAAGAAGAGTTCCGGGCATCAGTTGAGGCGGAAAAGAAGGCAATGAGGGAGATGGAGAAACATGGATAACGACATAAGGAAGGCGAGGATAGAGGCGCTTTGCCGGGGAGATAAGCCAAAAGAGAATAATAAACTTTTATGTTCAAGATGCGGCTGTCCCTATGATCAGCGCGACAGGTACTGCAGGAATTGTGGTCGCAGGCTTCCGAAGCAGGTAATCTATTTTTGACAACGGCCACAGCGTGTGGCTATAATAGCAGAAAAAGTCTCGTGGAGACTGCGTGGGATCAGATTGGAGGAAGATAAAATGAGAGATTTTGACGAATACCCGATCACGGCGATCAGAAGTCACCTTGATTGCAGGGAAATTTTTTACCTCGACAAGCTCCTGACACTTGAAGAGTACCCGCATTATTTCAGTTTTTGGGATGAATACGTCGAAGGCGTAGACGTTGACGACGAAGACGAAGGGTGCGACGTTGAGAGAGTTTTTATGGAAATCGGAGGACCGGCGGGAGACAGTTCGCATCCGGTATTTACGGTTCGCCTTGACGATAACAATATGCTGGAGCTTTTGGATATGCGTCCGGCGATTGAAAAGAATCCGGAGAAGGGGACCAGATACGAAGACGGGAAGAAAAAAGAAGGGCTGACGGCTATTGAAGTTTTCGCGATCCTTGAAGAGTTTTTCGGAGAAAGCCCGGAGGACGATGACGACGAGGATGACAACGAAGACAGCAGGGCGAGGATCCTGCCTTTCAGGTAAAATTTTTTGCAGACAAAAAGCCGGGGCATGTAACCCCGGCTTTATTCTATGATCGACTCCATCGGCACGCCGATCGCGGCAGCAATTTTTTTGACTGTGGCGGCAGCGGCCATATTGAAGTCGTTTTTTTGTTGTTCATAGGCTTCGATCGTCCGGCAGCTTATGCCGGTAAGCTTCGAAAGTTCCTGCCGGGTAAGGCCTGCAGCGCGGCGGGCAGCTTCCAGCTGTGTCGGAGACGGGTTTTTCTTAGGCATCGGCAGCGCTCCTTTCGTTCATTATTTGTTGCACCGGAACGCCGAGAGCTTCCGCCAGGTCAACCACGATATGGGCACGGGCGTTGTTAATATTGTTCCGGCCACGTTCGTACTCTTCTATTGTCCTTTCGGGAATCCCAGATATTTCCCCGAGTTTTTTTCTGGATATCCCAGCAGCGCGGCGGGCTTTTTCAAGGTTTGTCGGGTTCGGATTTATGATCGGCATACTTACCTCCGTTTTGCCTTCGTACCTCCGGGGCGGGATTTTTGTTAATGAGATTATACGCCTAAAGCCGTACCTAATCAATAAGCAAACGCGCTATACTTCGCATTGTAGCCACGGATCGCGCCGGCACCGAATTTTCGAACGGACTCTTTCAGATATTTTTTGTTGAGCCCAAAATCACGGTACCCGGTTTCTATGCAGTCGTAGTACGACTGTGACGGAGGCGTTTCAATCCCGGAGCGGTTCATAATATAAACCATAGCCGTGACGGTTTCACCGTTATCCATCGTGACCTCGATATCTTCTTTACGGTAGAGGCTCGGCCAGCCTTCATAAATATCGAGATGCGCTTCATCGCGCTCGGAAATTTCCCAGACGCCGACGGGGCAGGCGTCGCCTTCTTCCGGTTCGATGCTTGCGACAGAGTAGAACGAGAGCCGATAATTTTTGATCACGCCGGAGCCGTAGATCTTCGCATCAGGGCAGCGGTGGGACATCTGGTTAACGTTGAGGTTTGATCCGTAACATACATATAATTTTTTCATAGTTGAGTCCTCCTTTACTACTTCTTCGAAATATATTTTTGTAAGATCTTCTTTGCTAAGTTTCATCAGCGACCGGAATCCGATCATATAAGCTGTGACGCCGCATTGATAATTTTTGTAACGTTCTTCCATGATTGCCTCTGCCATTAAAGATTTTTTCATGATCGCCACCTCCTTATGCATATTCCTTAAAATAAATCTGTTCCAGCAGCACAACTTTTTCGCGCAGATCCTTGCAGGCTTTCAGGGTTTCTTTTAAGGGATGATCCAAAAGAGCCTGTGCCGGAATTGTATCAAGCATTATTTCGTAGCGATTCAGGTCCGGGAGCTGATACCAGTTTGCCTTGAAATTTTTTTCAGCGACCTCGGACCATTCGCAGATTGTTACCATAGCTTCGTGCGGTATTTCGCAACCGGTGCCGCCGTAGTTTTTCGGATTCAGGAACACGATCCTGCCAGCCGGAGAAATGTGCCCGATTTTTTTGAAGTCGCCGTCAGCCGTAACGGCTTTGTTATAAAGAGTTGTGCCGTTCCCGAAGCAAGCTCCGAAAAGTTCAAAATTTTTTGTTGCCATTGTTACGCCCTCCTTACTCGCTAACCTTGATTTCCATGCCGTCCATCCAGCTCTGAAGTTCCAGCGGATCCTCGAGGTGCCCCTCGATTGCTTCCGAGATTCTTTTTTCGATTCGTTCTTTTCCGTACATTTCGACGGCGGCCTTTTTTGAGATCCTCTTTCCGTTAAGGTAAATTTTTATTTTCATATCGCACCTCCTATGCCATTTTTTTGATCAGTTCGGTCAGCAGTTCGAATTCTTTGCAGGAAATTTTTTCATGCTGGTAAGCCATGTCGATCCCCTCGGATCCGTAAAAAACATTTTGCCAGGCTTCCTCCTGATTTTTTGCTTCGATAATTCTTTGAATGAATTTTTTGAACATAACCGGCACCTCCTTGTTTTTTAATACGGTTATAACCGTACTTGTTTTGTGGTGGTAGGATAACTCTGAATGGATCCGGAGTCAAGTCATTTTTGAAAATTTTTCGAAAGGTTTTCTTTTGCTTCCATCCGGGCAAGTTCCTGAAGTTCAAGAGCATCGTTTTCGAGATCGATGGCAGAAACGGCAGCGGGATTTTTTAAGGCAGCCGGATCCGTTTTCTGTGGCTGAGAGGAAAGCAGCAGCGCCGCAGCGATCCCGGCCGCAGCCACCAGAGAAATTTTTTGAAAAGATTTTTTCATCATAACGCGCACCTCCATTTTTTTAAGAAATTTTTTGTTGCAGCCTTCCCGGAACCTGTGGCCGCCGGAAAAATTTTTTGTTGCAGCTTCCCTTCCGGGAGATCGCCGCCCCGGGGAATCGGACCCCGGGAGGATCGCGCCAGCGCGGCGGATAGTTTTTGATCGGGTTAGGCGTAGCTTGTTTCACTATGCTCCGCATCCCACGTTGTAAGGTGCATCGCTTCCCTGCCGGATCCGGCGTAGATGTTTCCGTTTCCGTAATCCTTGACGGTTTTTGTGATGGTTTCAACGCCGCGGCCACACTGCCGGGTCTTGTATTCATCGATATTGAAGAAAGAATTTTTTTCGGGCTTTACCATATCGGAGCACCAGCCGACGGATCTGGAGGTTTTTTTGATCGGTTTCAGGACCACTTGTGTGGCTCCGCGAAGATCGACCACTTGATAGAAGTCGATATTTGTTTGATCGTAGCCCCAGGAATCGCAGAACACGTCGCCGATCTTCACGCCGTATTTGTTTTTCTTTTCAGGAGCCTGAGCTGCAGCAGGAGCCGCCGGAGCTGTGGCCGTTATAGGGAAATTTTTTCCGGAGAGCTTCTCGGCCAGTTCCATGCGCTGGGGATTTTTCCGCGCGTACCAGATTTTTTTCTGGCGGTGCCATCTAAAGCCTGCGCCCTTGAGGGCTTCCCGGATGTTTTCTGCGGGCTTGTTTTCGAACGTTAACTCGATACCGTTAAATTCTTTGTTGATTGCGATTGTACACATAGCTGTTACCTCCTTAAGAAAATTTTTTGCTTTTGGTTTCCGGCACCTGTGGCCGGGTAGAGGATCCGCCCGGGATCGAACCGGGATCTGGAGCGGCACCAGCCGCCGGATCCTTAAGGGCCGGGCCCTTATTATCCACAGAACGGAACCGGCTCGGTCATATATACGCGGCCGTCGCGCCCTTCATGGATTTCATAGCTGGCCACGTTCGGATGGTTCCGGGAATTTTTTTCTTTCATTTTTTCCGCATCCGCTACGGTTTCAAAAACAAGATACTGATCGAATTTTTCACCGAAACGCCACGCCGCGCATCCCGCAAGATGCTTTACAAGGTGTTTTTTAGGGGCGTCAAACATATCGCCCGTCCATCCCATATCCACGAGCCAGGTGCGCATCGCAAATTTTTCGTTTCCGGCCTGCATGATAAAATTTTTCTTTGCATAGATCCGGGAGAGCTCGAGCGCGGCCTCTACCATGGTGAGGATCAAAAGAACGTAGGAACGAACGACGCCAGCGTGGAGGGATGCGTTAAACGCCCTGACCTCAACGGTGTTGCAAGCCTTGCCACGGGTAGAGAAGTAGCGGTGCAGGTTCAAGATATGATACCGGGAGTCGTTATAGTGTTCGTTCCGGTTCTGATACCTTGCATAGAGGTTATACCATGCATCCTCGAGCTGTTCGATGTTCCGGCAGGGCTTGAAAGCGTTTACAAGATCCTCGCCGATGGGCTTACACCAACGACTGCTCCGGGAGGGATCAACGCCCAGCGACTTGCGGAGTAATTCGTCCCGGGAGTAAAACATATTCACAAGGTTTTTAATAGCCTTGACATTGAGCTCATGACCGTCAACGTGGATATGGATCCCGCAATCATACTCGGCTCCGGTTTTGGCGCCAGCCCGGCGGAGCGCCCTGACAAGCGCCTGCAGATCTTCAATGTCCTTTGCATAGGTTAACGGCGGTGTGTTCAATTCGCACTGGTGATCTTGATCGGCACGGATGGAGCAGTCGCTGACAAACTTCCATTTGCGGCCGGAGGGATCGAAACAACTCCAGCAGTTATAACCGTCGCCGCCGCGGTATGTAGGCTGGCCGGTGTATTCTACCCGGGAACCCTCGCCCATAACGCTGGCACAGATCCTTGCGGCCTGTTCCCTTGTAATCCCGCACATTTCAATTTCTACTCCGAAAGTTCTGTTAAATGCCTTGTTAAGATTCAATTCTTTACTCATACCGTTTCCTCCTTGTTTTTCGCTTGTTTTCGGTTTGTAGTCCGTTGCATAACGGGCTTGTGATGGTGTGACTATACCTCTGGCCGGAATAGTTGTCAACAACTTTTTTCGAAAATTTGCAAAAATTTTTCCGGCCGCCAAAAGTGACCACAGCCACAGCCTGTGACGGAGCCGCCCGGATCCAGTACAGACGCACGGTGTGACGGAACCCCGGCAGGATCGCCGCGCCCCGGATCGGAAGCACGGCCGCATGATCATATTAGAAAAAAAAACCGTGCCCGGATCCTTTACGGGATCCCGCGCCGGGAAAATAAATTTATATTGAAAACTTAAGACGGCAGTCGGATCTTTTGGAGAAAAATCCAGCCGGCAGTCGGATCTTTTGGAGAAAAATCCAGCCGGAGCCCAGGCACGCACAGCCCGCGCGCGCGGCCTCTAATGGAAGAAACTCCGCCACAGGCACACACTGCGCCCGCCGGGATCCACAGCAGCCACAGCAGCCACGTCCACGCAGCCACAGCCTGCGCCCGCCGGAGCGGACCCGGGAACCACAGCAGGAACGCACACAGGGTGCGCCCGCCACAGCCACAGCCTGCGCCCGCCAAAAACACGAGCCCCGGAGCTGGATCCGCCCGCCCGGATCCGTAAAGCAAAAAAACCGCATAGCATAGTAGAAACGGCCTCACGGTGTCCCCGTCCCGGATCGGGATCCGACGCCGGGAGCACAGACACACCGTGTCCCCGACGGGGAGCGGAGCACAGCCGCCACAGCCTGTGCCTGACGCCACAGCCACAGCCTGCGCCCACGGCAGGACACGCCCAGCGTCCGCCGGAGCACAGCCACAACGCAAGACGCCGCCGGGCACCTGCCGCCCCGGATCGCATCGGGAGCACACAAGGCGCGGAGCGCGGCCGCCGGGAGAGCCCAAACGACGACCCACGGCCGCCCCGGAGCCACGCCGCTGGCCGGATCGGAGACCTTGCAAAGTTTACATAACTCAAAAGGTACTTCTGTGGCCGCCTAAGAAACGCGGGGCGCGGAAGGCCCGGCTTTTTCCCCGAAAAAAAGCGAATTTTTTCACCCATTTCGCTGCCATCCCGGCGGAAAATGAACAAAAATTTACCGAAGTTTCAGTCAATTTGCACCCCGGAAAGCCGCATAAACACTGGCCTTGCAGGGCAAAATTAAAATTTCTGAAAAAAGGAACGAAAAGGAACGATAAGGTATGCTATAATTGTATTGTGGAAGTCCGAAGGAAGGGCAGGCTCGCATGATCAGTCCTTTCTTTCCCGGGCTTCCACTTTTAGTTGGAGGATAATATGGTATTTGAGAAGAGACAGCTTTCAAAGTTAAAGCCCGCCAAGTACAATCCGAGGAAGAAGCTGACCCCGGATGATGCGGAATACCAGAAAATCAAGCGCAGTATTGAGCATTTCGGGTATGTTGACCCGATCATCATAAACAGCGACGGGACGATCATCGGGGGGCACCAGCGACATACGGTTCTTAAGGACTTAGGCTACACAGAAGCCGACGTTGTAGTGGTTGACCTTTCCAAAGAAGATGAGAAAGCCCTGAACGTAGCGCTTAACAAGATCACCGGCGAGTGGGATGAGACGCTTCTTAAGAACCTGCTCGTTGATCTTGACAAGAGCGATTACGACTTTACGCTTACCGGAGTGGACAAGGCTGAGCTTGATGAGCTTATCGAGCTTTCAGATTTCGAAGCGGAGGTTTCGGAAGATGGTTTCGACGCACAGGCAGCCTATCAGGACAGCCAGCAGCAGGAAACCATAATAAAACCCGGGGAAGTATGGCAGCTCGGCAACCACAGGCTTATGTGCGGAGACAGTTCGAGCATTGACGACGTGCACAAGCTTCTCGGAGAAGAGCGGCTCGACCTTGTAATTACGGATCCGCCGTATAACGTAAATTACGAAGAGAAGGCAGCGGCCTTAAATGAATACCGTCCGAACAATAACGGAGCTATGAGGATTGAAAACGACCTAATGGATGACAGGTCGTTTTATTCATTTCTGCTGAAAGCATTCACGAACATGAAGGACTACATGCGCGATGGCGCCGCTGTCTACGTGTTCCACGCAGACATCGAAGGCCTCACGTTCCGTAAGGCCTTCGATGATGCAGGATTACGGTTGTCAGAGGTGCTTATCTGGGAAAAGAATAACTTCGTTTTAGGACGGCAGGATTACCAGTGGCGCCATGAGCCGGTGCTATACGGATGGAAGGAAGGCGCAGGCCACTATTTCGTCCATGACCGTACACAGAATACCGTTATTTTAGAAGACGAGGTCGACTTCGAGTCCATGAAGAAGGCAGAGCTTGTAGCGTATATTAAGGATATTGTTCGACAATACGCGGATCAGACGACGGTTATATACGAAAAGAAACCGATGAGCAGCAATCTCCATCCAACAATGAAACCGCTTGAGCTAATAGGGCGGTTCGTTAAGAATTCGAGCAAGCCCGGATGGAACGTCGGAGACTTTTTCGGAGGAAGCGGAAGCACGCTTATGGCAGCGGAGCAGCTCGACCGGAACGCCTTCGTGATGGAGCTTGACGAACATTACGCATCCGTGATCATAAGACGCTGGGAAGAGTTTACCGGCAGGAAAGCCAGAAAGATGGGTGATTGATTATGGCGGATGAAGAAATGAAGGGCTTCGTCACAAGAGAAACGATCTGCAAGTTGTTCGGACTTACCGGACGCAGGATAGATCAGCTTGTTCAGGATGGCGTTATCGAAAGAACGCGAATGAAAGCGGGACCAAGATACGAGGTCGGTCCCACAGTTCAAAAGTATGTAAAGTATCTTTCAGATAAAGCATACGGAAGGGAACGAAACGAGCGGGAGGCGCAGCTAAAAGAGCAAAAACTTAAGGCGGAGGTTGCCCTGAAGGAATCGCAGGGAGAGCTCCACAGGCTGCGGACAGATATCGCCGCAGGTAATTACATATCAGTTGACGAAGCAAAAGCGGACTACGGCCGCTTTTTCGTTATATTTAAGAGCTTTGCAATGTCGATACCGGCTAAGATCGCCGGACGCATAGCCGGGTATGTGGATCCGGTTGAGGTTCGTTCCTTAGAGAACGACCTGCAAAACGAGGTCAGCGATCTTTTGAAAGACTTTGTAACCCGGGCCGTGGTTGATAAACCACAGGTAGAGGACGTTACGAAGCCCAAGAAAAGAGGGCGACCGAGAAAGAATGCCACGAAGAAAGACTTATAAAGTAAAAGAATATCAGTACGAGGCGCTGACCTGGCTGTGTCCGCCGGACAACATGACCGTTTCGGAATGGGCGCAGCAGTATCGCATCCTTGACAGCAAAACAGCAGCGATGCCGGGTCGATGGAGTAACGCGGTAACGCCATACCTTATCGGGATCATGGACGAGTTCTGCAATTACGAGACGGAAGAGATTATCTTTTGCAAGCCGACGCAGATCGGCGGCACGGAAGCCATGCAGAACATGATCGGCTACATAATAATGCAGAGTCCGGCGCCAACGATGGTCGTCTACCCTACCGATATTCTCGCTAAGTCGATTTCAGAAAACAGGCTGCAGCCATTCCTGAAGGCCACGCCGGAGATCCGGAAGAAGTTCGACGAGAACTCTCCTTTATTAGAGCTGCAGTTTGACAACATGTATTTAGCACTCACCGGATCCAACACGCCGTCCGGGCTTGCCAGCAGGCCGATACGGTTTCTAATGATGGACGAGGTAGATAAATACCCCGGGGCCAGCAACAAAGAGGCAGATCCTATCAAGCTGGCGAAAGAAAGAACGAAGACCTTCCATAACAGGAAGATCTACGTAACTTCAACGCCGACATTGAAAACAGGGCATATATGGAAGGCGAAGGAAGACGCGGATATAGAAAAGCATTACTTCGTTCCTTGTCCGCACTGCGGAGAATATATAGAGCTTAAGTTTTCGAATATCCGCTTTCCTGACGACGAAGGGATGAGCTACGCAGACCGGGCAGAGTTCGCCGTTTACGTGTGTCAGAAATGCGGCGGTGTGATTACGGACAACGATAAGCATAACATTCTGCCGCTCGGAGAATGGAGGATTGTCCGGCACGATACGAAATACATACGCAAGGTCGCCTTTTGGATCAATACGCTTTACAGCCCATTTGTACGATGGGCAGAGATTGCGAAGGAATTTCTGACAACGAAGGACGATCCGGAAGAGTTCCAAAACTTCGTAAATTCATGGCTTGCAGAACCGTGGGAAGATACGAAGCTTAAGACGAGCGCAGAGCTTGTACTTGAACGGCAAACAGACCTGCCTGCGCTTACGGTGCCGCCATGGGCGAAGCTTCTTACCGGAGGCGTTGACGTTCAGGAAAACTCGCTTTATTGGACCATAAGGGCGTGGGGTGACTACCTTACGAGCCAGAATATAGCGCACGGGCAGGCTTTATCCTTCGAGGAAGTCGACAGGATTATGAACCTTGAATACCTGGACGCGGAAGAAAACCCGCACATCATAAACCTGTGCCTGATAGACTCAGGTGACCAGACAGACATGGTTTATGACTTTTGCGCGATGCATTCAGATTATACGCTTCCGTCCAAGGGTTCCAGCCATGCGCAGCTTTCGCATTACAAACTTTCCAAGATCAATATGGAGAGTAGCAGGGCATACGGTATGACCCTTGTCCTTTTGGATACGAACAAATATAAGGACATGATCGCCGGACGCATGATCAGGGAAAACGGCCGCGGAAGCTGGATGGTGTACGACGGATGCGATATGGAATACGCCCAGCAGGTTACGGCAGAGCATAAGATCACAACCCGGAAGAACGGAACCATTCGGCAAGAATGGGTGCAGAAACACACGCACGGAGATAACCACTATCTCGATTGCGAGGTATACGCAATGTGTGCCGCAGACATACTGGGTGTGCGTACGCTCCATCTTAAGAATGAAGAAATAACCGGAAGACAGGACGCTCCTGTGGCTACCGAAAAGCCGACGAGCGAAGAGCAGTGGATCCGGGCACACGATAACTGGATCCAAGGAGGATAAACGGCATGGGTGAAGAAAATATACAGACTCAGGAGCCGCAGGTTCAGACGCAGGAACCGGACTTAAGCGCTAAAGGAATGCTTGATAACGTAAATAAAGCGATCATGGCAATCACCGTGGGCGGCCAGTCTTACAAGATAGGATCAAGGTCTCTTACGAGGGCAGACTTAAAACAGCTTTATGCCATTAAGAACGACCTTATGGCGCAGGTTCAGGCAGAGGAAGCGGGGAACACCGGCTTGTTTGATGATTGCTACGTGGCAATCTTCGACAGACGTTAGGAGGATATATGAGCTTCATAGACAGTATTGTCGCGGCATTTTCACCGGAAGCCGCGTATAGAAGGGCAGCATACCGTCAGGCTTATGAATTCCTGCGAAACTACGATGCCGGCAATTACGATCGCCCAAACCAGAACTGGAGAGCGACGAACCAGTCGGCAGAGATTACGGACAGATACAGCAGGGACGAGATCAAAGCAAGGGCCCGCGACCTTGAACGAAACTCCGATATCATGAACAGCGTGATCGGAGCATTCAAGCGGAACGTAGTCAGCGGCGGCTTTTCTATTCAGGCAAAGACGGAAGAACCGGAACTAAATAAAGAGTTAGAGAAAGCATGGAAGCGCTGGTGCAAAAAGCAGAATTGCGACGTTACCGGCACACAGTCTCTGAACCAGATCATAAGGATGGCAGTAATGCGCAAAAAGGTTGACGGCGGGATCCTTTTCGTTAAGAGATATACGCCGGACGGCTATGTCCCGTTTAAGCTTCAGATGATCGAGGTCGACGAGCTTGATAATTCCATGATGCGATCGCCAGGCGGCGCAAAAGTGATCGGCGGCATTGAGTATAACGACTACAACAAACCGCTTGCTTACTATATTAGAAGATACGACCCGGAAGGATACGGGCTTATGGATCCGGTAAGGATCGAGGCAAAGGACGTTATTTTCTACTTTACAAAGAAACGGCCGACGCAGCTGCGCGAAATATCAGATATGGCGCATACCATACCAAGGGTAAGAGATATAAACGAATTCATGATGGCTGTGGCCGTCAAAGAGAGAATAGAAGCCTGCCTTTCTGTATTCATTAAGAAAACCATACCGACGACCGGCATCGGAAGAGGGAACGGGCAGTATCCGCAGGAACGCACCAGCTACGACGGAAAGCTTTTATCACCCGGTATGATGAAGGAGCTTAACGCCGGGGATGAGATACAAGTAGTTAACCCTACTGGACAGGCAGCGGACGCAACGAGCTTTACAAAACTCCAGCAGCGCCTCATCGGAGCCGGGCAAGGAATAAGCTACGAGTCCACGAGCCGCGATATGAGCGAGTCCACGTATTCGTCTGCGCGGCAGGGCATGATCGAAGACGAGATGACGTACGCGGAAGAGAAAGAGCTTCTTATAGAAGTCCTCGACGAGATCTATGAGACGTTTGTTATTTCAGCCGTACTTTGCAACGCAATCATCATTCCTAATTTTTGGGAAGACAAAGAGCGGTATCTTTCCCACGAGTGGACGCAGGAGCCTAAGCCGTGGATTGATCCGAAGAAGGAATCAGACGCAAACCGCACGGCGCTTTCAAGCGGGCAGAAAACATTTAAGCAGATTGCAGCGGAAAGCGGCAGAGATTGGCGCGACCAGATAGACGATATGGCCGATGTTTTGGAATACGGCAAGGAAAAAGGCGTTGACATGAGCAAGATCATGTTCGACATGGAGGAAGAGACAGATGAACCAGAACGAAACGACAACGAAGAATGAGAGAAAGCGTGAAGATAACGCACAGCGCTTTTACGGCGATTGTTCCATAAGGGCGATGGAAGGAGAAGGAAACGAACGGAAGTTTAAGCTTTCCTTCTCTTCGGAAGAGCCGTACGAACGCTGGTGGGGAACAGAGATCTTATCCCATGCGGAAGGCGCGGTTGACCTTGACAGGCTCAATTCTATCGGATGCGTTCTCTTTAACCACAACCGCGACAGGATTGTCGGCAAGGTATTATCTGCCGAGGTTACGGAAGGCCGCGGAAGCGCAGTTATATGTTTCGACGAGGACGAAGACTCCGAAACGATCTATCAGAAAGTAGCATCCGGGACACTTAAGGGTGTGTCCGTGGGCTACGTAGTAGACGTATGGGAGGACGTGGCGGCGAACAAAAAGTCGAACGACGGGAGATTTACGGGACCCTGTAGCATAGCCACAAGATGGACGCCGTACGAGATCTCCATCGTATCCGTTCCGGCAGATCCTACGGTCGGTGTAGGACGTTCGCACGAAGCGGATGCACAACAGGAAACGGGAGTAAGCAGCTTTTACTATGAAGAAAAGCAGCTCCAAATAAACCAAAATCTTTTATAGGAGGTAAAGGAAATGAATCTTAAGCAAATGATTCAGAGACAGCAGGAGCTTCTTGATTCAGCAAAAGCTGCAAACAGAAAGTTCACTGCAGAAGAGCAGGCAGAATACGACGATCTCCAGAGACAGATCGACGCTGCAAAAGCAAGCGCCGAGCAGCCTAAAGAGAACGTTAAAGCTGCCGAGACAACGCCGGTCGATGATGCCGCTATCCGCGAAGCAGAACGCAAAGCGGAAAGAAGCCGTATCAGAGACATCGAGGCAATGTGCCGTCACTTCGGGATCGAAGCAGACGAGTACATCAACAGCGGTGTGTCCGTTGACGGAGCAAGAGCAGCCGTAATGGAGAAGCTTATGGCAGACAACGCGCCTGTGTCCCAGAGAGGATCAGCGGAGGTTGTAAGCGACGAGGCTGACAAGTTCAGGGCCGCTGCCGGTGACGCGCTTGTTATGCGTTCCGGTATCGAGATTGAGAAACCCGCGGATGGAGCAAGAGAGCTCATGGGTCTTTCTTTGAGAGATCTTTTCATTGAGTGCGCATCGAACGAGGGTGGATCTGGCCTGAATCGTAGGAGCAGCGATGAGCTTTTCAATATGGCTCAGAGACAGTTCTTCAATCCTACCGCAGCATTCCCCGCAATCCTTGACAATGCCATCAATAAGGCTTACGTCGAAGGACACAAGAAGGTTGCAGTTACGTTTGACCGGATCACAAAGAAGGGCAGCCTGAAAGACTTCAAGACCGCCGATAACAACTATCTGGCAGGACCTGCAGGTGAATTTATTGAAGTTCCGGAAGGCGGCGAACTGAAGCATGACGTATTCGCAGATGAGAAGCTGCCCACAAGGAAGCTCCGCACCTACGGCCGTCAGTTCACCCTGACCCGTCAGGCATTCATCAACGACGACATCGACCTTGTAACAAGGGTTCCTGCAAAGTACGCAGCATCCGCGCGCAAGACCATCAACAAGCAGGTTTATCAGATTTTGGTAAATAACCCCGCTATCTATGACGGAGTTGCTCTTTTCAATTCCGCTCATAAGAACGTGCTTACGACCGGTACCGGTATTACGCAGGCAGCCGTTCAGAAGATGATCCTTGCACTGCAGAGCCAGCAGGATCAGTTCAACGAGTCGATCATTATCCGCCCGGCGAAGATCGTGGTTCCCGTAGGTTTGTCGTTTGACATCTACACCCTGTTCCACAGCCCCATGATCAACACCGCAGGCAATACGCAGGCAGTTAACCCTCTGTACCGTTACGCAAACCAGATCGAGATCGTTGAGGATCCTACGATCAACGTACTTTGCGGCGGCAATGGCAACACTATGCCGTGGTTCCTTTTAGGAGCAGCCGAAGATACAGACTTTATCGAGGTTGATTACCTGAACGGACAGGAGATCCCGACCATCCGCAGGATGGAAGCACCTGGCCAGCTCGGATTTATCTGGGATATTTACCTTGACTGGGGTATCTCAGTAATGGATTTCCGCGGCGCAGTTAAGAATCCGGGTACCACCGTTTCGGACCCGTTGTCATAAGGAGGTGACATAAATGGCTAAAGCAACTTACTGGCAGAGAGGGGAAACCCTCGACTATCCCAACAGCTCAGGAAGCAAGATCGACGCCAACACCATCGTAGTCCTGAAGACCGGTGCAACCGGCAGGATCGGCGTGATCGGCACCGACATCCCTAACGGGGAAACCGGCGTTGTAAACGTAGTAGGTGTATACGAGATGGCGAAGTCCAGCACAAACGCAATCGCTCAGGGCGAGGCAGTTTACTGGGACGGAACCGGTATCACCGAGGCAGACAACGACGGAGGCGGCACTCCCACTTACTATCCGACCGCAGGATATGCAGCAGCAGCCGCAGATGCAAGCGCTACCAAGATCCTTGTAAGAATCGGATAAGGAGGTGGCTGTTATGGCAAAAAATAACACCACAGAGCTTATCGCCCAGATGCCCATACTTTATCATTCCCGTCAGTTTCAGGCAGGCGACGTCCTGCCTGTTAACGACGAGGTTATGGTTGAGGCATGGCTTGAATCCGGAGCCGCTGCTTACGTAGAGGTTCCGGCAGAAAAGCCCGTAAAGGCAAAGCCCATGACGGCAGAGCCCGGGCAGTTCGGACAGGCGGTAAATTCTGAATCGGAAAACGGTGAAGACCTTATCGGAAAAGTACCTAAAACGAAAGCAAGGAAGAAATAATGTCAGCATTCAAGGATCAGATAGCTAAAGACAACCGGACGGTGTTCATGAATCTCGATGAGTTCCCGGATGAGCACACCATAAACGGCAAGAAAATGACGGTCATGTTCGATAACAACGAGATGATCGACAGAGAGAAGCGATATCAGTAT
>JAIKXO010000005.1 GCA_024684065.1 Lachnospiraceae bacterium | reverse complement strand
TTTACACTGTCAGGGAACAGTTTAAGAACATTATTATTTACCGAAAAATCAAACCTGAGACCGCCCCTGTCATTGTCAGATGCTTACCCGAATATCTGTCCGGGCAGCTTAAGCTTCTCTTTCGGCGGAAATATCTTATCGAATTCTTCCACATCTTCGTCCTTCACATAGTAACCCTGTGGTGTCTGATAAACTCCGGTTACATCCTTCAGATACCCGGGAATCAGTTCTTTGCAAAGGAAGAAGGATGAATCCGCATCTTCCGGCAGGTCATGGTATCGAATGCCGAATTTACCTGCATAATCGAAACCACTCTTACCGTAGAAATCAATATTTCCTTCAAACAGGACTGCGCCGAAACCCATTTCGGCAGCTTTCTTAAGAGAGTAGTCAAGTAATGCCTTTCCATATCCCTTACGTTTCAGTTCGGGGATGATCCCTATCGGACCCATTGTAAGCACATCTATTGTCCTGCCGTCATCCGCTTCTATGATAGTCTTCATAAACATATTCTGTCCTATCAGTTTCCCGTCCTGCTCCATGACAAAGTCAAGCTCCTTAACAAATGCCGGGTCATCTCTGAGTACATGGATCACATAGTGTTCAGAACATCCGGGACGGTAAACATTCCAGAATGACTCCCTTACGAGGTTTTCAACTACCCTGTAATCCTCTTTCTTCTCCGGTCTTATAATATAATTCCTGTTATTCATTTTTTCCTCCTCTATTGAAAGGGGTTTTTGCCCCTGAAATATCTGACATACCCTCTTCAGAGTCGGGGGCTCCTTTATTATGTATCGCCCACTCCTTAACAGGCGGTCTGTCACTGGTGTAAAATTAACAAAATGCAGCATAAAAGAAAAGAAACGCCCGGTCACATCCGTGATACGATCCGTATCATCCCCGTTAACACGCCGTTTACGCGGCCTGATATGTACTGCTTATCTGTCTCAGGGGCCGTGAATGAAGCATTGCCAGGGCAAGAACGCATGACAGTATATGACTTATAAGAAAGGCAAGCCATATTCCGGAAAGACCGAATGATGCTTTAAAAAGCACTGCTGCGGGTATCCTGAATACAATGTAGGACTGTTACGATATTATGCATGGAAGGCCATGCTCTTTAGGCTGTATATCCAGACAACTTTCCAAAACGAAAGCAAACACTTGCCTATACACTGTAATCACCATAGGGACCACTGAAAACATAGCGCAGATACTCCACCGATTGCCTTGCGTCCTCATCAAGACGCTCCTGCGAAGCATTATGGCTGAGATCACGCCAGATCTTAATATCGCTTCCTACGCCTCCCCCCTGCTGTACAAAAGGTTCCATAACCACATTCCCCTGATATCCGATATCTCTTAATGCTTTTCCGATACCATACCAGTCAAGCCCACCTTTACCGGGCAGGCGGCGGTTGTTCTCCCCTACATGGAAATGGCCGAGCTGTTTTCCCGCCAGCCGGATCGCCGAGAGCATATCATCCTCTTCAATATTCATATGGAAGGTATCCAGCATAATCTTAACTGCAGGTACATCCACCTCTTCAACAAAGCGCCTGCATTCATCGCAGGTATTCAGGATGTATCCTTCAAACCGGTTCAGAACCTCAAGGCAATAATCCACCCCGCATTCCGCAGCGATCCTGCCAACCTCCCGCACCCCGGATACACTGCGTGCCCAATCGCCTTCTTTATCTATCGGCTTTGTATAATCCACCGGCCAGTAGGAATAGATCCCTCCGCCTATGGTATGGATATCCAGCTTTTCAAGCTTTTTCAATATATCAGTATAGAACTTAAGTGCATATGCCCGTACTGCAGGGTCTGCGCTTGCTATATTCTCAGAAGCGGCAGGACCATAACCCGCCGTAAGGGTGATTCCGGCGTCCTCAGCCATTTTCCGCATTTCCGCGATCTCTGCATCCGAAATATCCTTAAGCATGGCACAGGATATTTCAAGGATGTCAAATCCAAGGTCCTTAACCTTCTTTATATACGCTTTCTGGTCACAGTCCCATTCCTTTTCCCAATATGCAAAGTATATACCGTATTTCATTTCACTTTATCTCCTTTCGAATGCTTCTTCTATTCTATCATATCGGAGAAGATAACTTAACCAGAGTTTCCATGATCGTTTCAACGGGTGTATTCTTAAAAGAACTGCCGTAAACATCCTCACCAGAGAAACGGCTCTTCCGGGATGCCTATACCGAGCTCCTTTTCACTCTTTTCCAATATACCGGCAAGCTTGTACAGATCCGAAGAGTTCTTTTCCTTAATTGCGTCTCCAAGCTCTTTGTAAAGCCTCCCTGCAAGCTCTGCATCCGCTGTGCTTATCTTGTCCGAGCCGCGGAGCTTTTCAGCGCATACATATACTATGAACGCCAGGCGGAGGTTGTCAGTGTACGAGGCTTCCGCTGTCTCTATGGCCTTTTCCAGCTCATGGGATGCATCCGCCAGGGGCTCCTTATACCGTACCCGGATGGTCCCCGGCTCTCCGGAGCCGGTAGTGACAAGCCTGCTGTATTTAAGCCCGCTCTCAGCAGGGGCTTCCCCCGTCTTCATTTTCAGCTCATACAGCGCGACGCCGTACCCTCCGGAGCCGAAAGGCTCGGAGATCACCTTATCATTTCTGAAATCCTCTCTTGATATCGCCCTGTTCTCAAAACCCAGCAAACGGTAGGATTCCACGATCTCCGGATTGAATTCAACCTGCGCCTTCACGTCCTTGGCAATGATATTAACCAGGGAAGAATACTCCTCATTGATGCTCTTTTTTACATCCGTAAGATTGTTTACGACCCGGTAGACACCGTTGCCGTGCTTACTGAGGGTCTCCAGCTTGTCATCCTTGTAATTATAAAGGCCTGTGCCGATAACACTTAAGAAGAGGTTGTCCTTTTTCTTCAGTTCGATAAGCTCCTCCAGTCCGCCCTTGTCCGTGATGCCGAAATTCAGGTCGCCGTCCGTGATCAGGATCACCTGGTTGTTGCCGCCCTCGATATAGTTCTTCCGGCCGATCTTATATGCCCTTTCGATTCCTTTTGAGCCATAGGTGCATCCTCCGATCTGTATGGACAGCAGTTTTTCCAGCACACGGATTTTATCCTCATATCCGTCTACGGAAAACGCCTCCAGCTCCACATGGTCCTCGTTGCTGTATGTTACAAGGCTGAGCCTGTCACCGTTTCCGAGCCTGCTTATGATCGTAGCGATGATGGCCTGCGTCTGCTCTGCATTCCCGCCCATGCTGCCGGACACATCAAGGAGGATTACGATATTCTGCCGGTCGCGCACTTCTTTGCGTCCCTGCACGTTGATATAAAGATACTTCCTTCCATCCTCCCTATCCATCAGCTCATAAGCTATATTGAACATTTCCTCCTCAGGAATCCCGCTCTCATACCGGAAGTAATTAAGCATCTCCTCGATCCGCACCATGCTGCGGTCGATCCTGCGGCCGTTTCTGAGCTGGTTTAAGACTATTCCTGCCGAGGCCGTGTTCGTCGTCATACGAAAATTTGATGTCGGCTCGAAGGCAGCGCTCTTTGCGTCTTTTTCCTCGATGCCTTCATATTCGTCCGTTGCAAAGCCCCTGGCGCCGGCAATACCAGGCATATCAGGCCTGGCGGGCATAGCCGGAGCCATGCAGGCTGATATGCATTCAAAATCATCTTCTGTATCGAAGTATTCTTCATCAACTTCGTCATAACAATCCTCGCTGACCGCAACACCGCCCGCACCCATATAAGGCACTGCCCCGGTAACGATGGACCGCCCTCTTTCACCGGCCTGGGCAGATGCCATCCTCATAGCGGGATAAGGTGCAGACGGAGCTGATGATAAGGCTTTAAAACCGGATCTTCCGGCTCTGGCCATCTGGCGTTCCATGCGCCTGCGCTCTTTAAGGATCTCCGGTGGCAGATATTCCTCGCCCCTGCACAGGGCTTCGTACAGATCCTGCATGGAAAACTTCTTATACGAATAATCTCCATAAGTAAACAGGGCAAGCGATGCGGCAGTTTTCCTGTCATAGCCAAGTTCCAGATAATATTCGTAAAAAGGCACCCGTTCTTTTTCACTGATCATCTGTTCTATTTCCTTCATGACGCAATTCCCTCCTTTTTGCACTTTGCTGCTATAAACAATGATCTGCTTTTTCCGGATAGCAGATGTTTCAACAGGACTATTATACTATGTTCCGGTTCCCCGCCGGTCGCTTCACAAGCGACTTTTGCCGAAGCTTTTCCGCTTCCTGTAATACCCTTCACTGATGCCTTTCACCGCCGCTTTCTCCTGCCTCTGATGCCCTTACAAACATTAACTGTTACTCAGTTCTTTGATAATCCAGCCTCATTAGTGCCTTACCATTTGGAAGTTCTTTTGTATCCTGTAAAATCAAAGCAAAGCCTGTCTCCATCATCTTCAGATTAAGAACACCTGATTCCATCTGATGATGAATTTCATCAAGCCCGTCAAATGCATGAAGATACGGCGAGTCCGAAACCCACTTTTCTTCATCCGTATTAACCTGGATCACACAAGAGACATATGTCGGATCGATTCTGTTAATTGCATTAACAAAAGCATCATATCCGATATATTCTATCAATATATTTGCAACCACGAGATCTGAATGTGGCAGCTTATCGGCTTCGGCAACAATATCCAGGTGCAGACAGTTCAGTATGCCGGAGAGATTCGGATAGCGCTTTATTGTTTCCCGAAGATATAACTCATTTATATCTACACCGTAAACCTTTCGGTATTTCTTAGGGTTAATGTGTTCCAGTCCGTTTCCGCCGGCAATCCCAAGAATCATTACCGTTTCCACAGGATATTCCTCAAACTGATCTTTCATTATCCGGTTCATCACCTGCAGCTGCTTAACACTATCCAGACTCATATGTTGTTCATAAGTCTCCAGGCTTATTTTCTCCCATGGATTTTTTGTATCCCATTCGCTTTTTAATATAGAGAATACTCTGCGTCCCTCAAAGTGATCTTTTCGCCAGAAGAAATCGCGGAATACTCCTTCATAAGTAAGCCCGCACTTCTCAATAACTCTTCGCGAAGCTTCATTTTCCGTACGGCAATCAATCTCTATTCTATTGAAGTTTATCTTTTCAAATCCAAATGCAATGACTGCTCTTGTCATCTCTGTGGCATATCCTTTGCCCTGAAATGCCGGACCGACCACATACTCGATCTCACCATGCTGATTATCCGTATCTACCGAAAAGTAAGCAATCTGTCCGATACACTCCTGTGATCCCTTCTCAATCACAGCCCACCGGTAATAATCATTCCTCGCATAAGAAACAATATACTTTGTATCAAACAATTCTCTTACCGCCTCAGGAGTCGAATAACCCGGCTCACCATAATCCAATTGCGTCTGCTCATCGGCAATCCAATTCCGAATCATCGAATCAATATCTGAATATTCAAATCGCCGCAGGATCAAACGTTTCGTTTCAATTGTTATAGTTCCCACATGTGTAAGCATTTTTTCATTTCCCTTTACATCAGTTATCAAAAATTGTGTTCCAATTTAATCTTTCTACAACTCGCAAACCATAATATATTCTTCTTCATTCTCATCTACGATCTTGAATCCGACCTTCTCGTACATCCGAACCGCATAATTGGCTTTCTGTACAGCAAGAGAAGCTTGCTTATATCCCTTCCCTTTAAGTAGTGCGAGCATCTCATTCATCATCCGTGTTCCGATACCCTGCCCTCGGTATTCCTTGTATAGAGATATGGCAAATGATGGGGTGTCATCATCAACATGGCCGTAATCATTCATTATCCGCGTCCAGACAGCTCCGATCACTCTGTTGTCATCATCTGCGACAATACAGTAATCCGCCTCACCCGTTCCAAAATTCTCATAGTAAATCTTCAGTTCCGGTTGATAAATAATCTCTCTGGAAGGCAGCTCTACGCCCTCAGGAATAAAGATTGCCTCATACAGAAAATCCTGCAGTAATTTTTTTTCATCGTTTCTAAGTTTTCTTAATTCCATAAACCATTATCCTGAAATATATAATACAAACTCATTCTAACATAATACCTGACGAAATCAACGCAATTACATATAGTCAAAGCTTCTGCCTGACATCGTTAGTCCTCGGAAACCTCGTGACCTCGCAGAAGAATATCCCCTCCGTGGCCCTCGCATACGGCCGCTATATCATTCACTACCTTAAGCGTGTCAAAATCACTATGGCACGGTACTATGATACAGATCGGATATAGAGAATCCCTAAACTTATTTCAACAGATTCCGGTTTCATCCCCCTCTTTTGGAAAATTGTTATCTATGGTAAAATCGGAACTATGAAGCGCGTGAGATGTATTTTGTCATCGGCGAAAACAATATAAAGATCGATGTATGGCAGGTGACAGAGGACGGTCCATACCACAGCGGAGTCAACCGGACTACTGCCGGCCGTATCACGCTTTTCTGAAACTGAGAAGAGTCATATTATGACTTTGTCCTTGCAAAGCCGGGCGGGAATCACAAGGATCCGCTGCCGGGGGACGGAGTCCCCGTTTCAGACGGCGGAGATACAAAAAAGGAGCAATAACATGTATTATGTACCTGATGGAACCGAAAAATGTGGGTTTTACGAGTGCGGGGACTGCGGAATGCGCTTCCTTGACCTGCGCACCGTACCGGAGCTTGTCTGCCCGTACTGCGGGACGGCCCCCGACATGGAGATAGGCTTGGATGATGACCTGCCCCGGATCAGAGAATCCGCCAGGCTTCTTCAGATAATCGAGGGGGACGATGTGGAGAAATATGA
>JAIKXO010000349.1 GCA_024684065.1 Lachnospiraceae bacterium | reverse complement strand
TGTACCCGAGGATTCTCAGGTACGAGCTCATTTCTCCTGCATATAAGCAGTTCATCTTTATTCCTTATTAACAATTCATCATCAAATCTCATACCGCTTTCAGCAGATACATAAATCATATTGATAACCTCCATTCTTAAGGTCGTTCTTTGCTGACCATCTTAATCAATGACAGCCACTTCGTCATACATGGCCATAAAAATATCCTCGATCACCTCATCCTCATGAAAGTGTCCGAAAAACCACATCTTAAATTCCGCTCCATCCGCTATCTGCTGAAGGTATCTTCGTAAGGCGATTTCATCGAATGATTCTTCTCCGTATCCCAATGCCGCAGCGACCTCGCGGGGAGCGGTATGTGTGATGATATAATCGACTTTATATCCGCACGCTTCAAGGTTATCAAGGCCCTCCTCATACTCCTCACGTGTCGGTATCTCCTCCGGGAACCAGTCAACCCCTTCGGTCCTTGCATATCTGTCAACGCTGTATGCCCCGCCGAATGTAAAGAATCTCGTTCCGTCCATATCATATACCTGCCCTCGCATCAGATGGATGATCTTTGATTCGATAAAATGAACCTTTCCTCCCATCCATTCATCAACCGGGTGATCATTAAGCCTCTGATGATGTTCATGATTACCATCAACAAACAAGACCGTTACCGGAAGTTCCCGCAATTTAAGCCGAGTCTCTCTTTCCACATCGGGATCGAATCCGCATACACCGACATCTCCGCATATGATCAGATAATCATTCTCCGTATATTCTCCTTCATGCTCTCCGAAGAATCTCTCAACTTTGTCTATATCAAGTGTTCCGTGTGTATCTCCTGTAATGATAAATGCCATGTTTTTTCCCTCCTTTCAGTACCTGTATCAGGAGAACGGGTATATTTTCTCCTCACCATCAGCTTTCTGAGTATCATCACACTCTTTCTTTTGATCATCCATAAGCATCCTGCTTCTTTTAAGAAGCGGTTCATACATTTTTCTTCTTTTCTCATCCGGTATTTCTATGTGATGTTCGCTAAAGACCTCGCGGCATGTCTGGCCCGGCTTCCAGTATATAGTCCATCTTGGCGTTCTTTTATCTGACCCGCATCTTACAACTTCAAACTCCATCCTGATCCCTGACTCATATACGTCGAACTCTATATCATCTATGATATTGCGGGCAGAATACTCTATACGCTTTTTTACACTTAACAGGATATACGGCTTGTCCCGGAAGAGTATAAGTCCGTCAGGTAAATCCTGATATATATTATCAAAAGCTTCAAATTCCACTTCATCCAGTCTCTTCCACCACGGCAGTAAACTGTCCGGGCAGCCCTCTTTATCCGATTCTTTTTCTTCAACAACCGAAATCGCCTTCATTCTGGTCTCAAGAAAATCGATCATATATTCAAGAGCTTCTTTTATCTCATCTTCTTCCGTAAGCCACTTGGGAGTGTAGGGTACAAGCCCGTTTATCAAAGGTCTGACATGATACGGATCTATCTTGTTATCTTCAAATCCCATTTCAAGGTGTTCCCGCTTAATCCACTTTATTGCCTGATCATTATCAACAAAAAACCTGCCCAGACTGTTCTTGTCAAAAATATGAGCCAGCGTGGCCGGAACCTCATCATACAACCATACAAGCTCATTTACTATAGCACAACGGTATCTCGCGCAATTCATCTCCTCTGAAGGAAGCAAAATATAATTACACTTAAGCTCTGCTAATTCCAGAAATCTGTCCAGGAGTTTAACCAATTCATTCTCCTCCGGCAGATAACAGTCACCGTTCTCGGCCAAAAGTTCCAGATCGTGACAAGGATTCTTGCTTATCCTGCTATTCTTGCAGAAAGTGATCCCGCTATCGCGGTTTAAATAATCCGCAATCCACTTAATGGGTGTCCAGGCGCTCATAAGTGTGTCCGCCCGAAGATCACCGTCATAGTACATACAGTCAAGGTCATTTTTCTTTCTCCACTCATCTGAAGTTGCGTAGCATCGTCTGCTTTCATATGCATTAATCCAATACAGGCAAAAATTCCTGAGATGATTTCTGCTGTATTCACGTCCCAAATATTCTTTCATCATATTCTTCATATCTTTTACCTCCGTTATAACAATTGATTCTGATAATATTATGCGTTCAACAATATTCAATTCTTTGAAGTATCAATCTGTTTCATCCAATATCTTCATAAATGCGATGATCTGCTCATCTGTAAGGTCACACGAATCTCCCTCGTCATCCAAGCCGCAGATAACCACATCCCCGTTGATAAAACTTATCTTCTCCGTAAACTCAAGCGCGAATACCGTTGCCCTCGGGTTAACCGGAAGGCCTGTAATCTTCCCTGTTTCATTAAAGAACATTATGAAATCAGTATGTCCGGCAAATGTCAGACCTTCGATACCACCTCCAACTATCATTTCAAGAGATCTGTGTCCTTTTTTGATATCCGCCACTTCATATTCGCCGTTTGCATTAATGATGACAGTTCTTATCATATCGTCAGATTTTAACTGTTCTTCGTACGTCGTTTCATAATCTATCCAGGCAGTTTCATCCCACGGATCGGACTCATCATCATAAGGGGGATAGTCTTCCGGATTGCCACCCGTATAAAGATCAAGCGTCATTTCTCCGATGTGTACTCCGTAGTTATATATGGACGTAAGTCTGAGCGCAGACTCATCGGAATGAATGCGTATCCCTTCAATTCCGTATCCAATCCTTGCACCGAAATCATTTGAAGCAAGATCTATCAGCTTCTTCTTATTTTTAAGCAGCATATCCAGTCCGTCGAGGCATATCACCTTGGAATGCATGATGCATATCTGCCTGAGATTCACAAGATCATTTATCAAAGACAGGTTCCAGAATTCCCTCGCATTATATAAATAGAGCTGTGTCAGATTCTTCATCTCTGAGATAAATCCGTAGTCCTTAAGATCAGCGGTTACCACAAGCGTCTCGACATCAAGCGGATCCTTGATCATCTCTTCGATCGCATCATCCGGAACAAATACCCCCGGAGCATTAAAGTTGAAGCAGATCGCCTCTGAGCGCCACGGCATCATGAAAGCTTCGTTATTCAGTTTTGATTCTTTGGGATAGATTTGAATATAAGACATAAAAAATCCCTCCATACTTCAGGCGTTTATTGTTGCACCTATAATATGGAGGGATACAGTTTCAATTATTTGAACTTTTCTGCGTTAAAATATTCTCTTATCAGTTTATAATCCATCGTATATCTCTGACAGGCATTCCGGATGAATCTCTTTTCCCTCATTACATATCCTGTATCCTCTTTTGATTATCAATTCGATCAGTGCTTTCATATCAGGATTTTGCGAATCAAAATCTATTACTTCTCTGTTTTTTACAAAATCCTGCAATAGGTTTTTCTCAATATAGTCTTCCCAATTTGTAAATCCCGCTTCCCATTGCAGCCAGTACCTATATATCAATTTATCTGTTAACGCCGGATATTCTTTTTCTGTTGTTATCTGCTTTCGGCTGCTCAGCCTGAGTTTGTTGTCTATCCTTTCTTTTACAAGTATATCCTCTTTCTTACCGGTTATACTATGTTGTTGGCTTATTAATTCAAACCGCTCACGTACCCAATTCAATTTTGACATATAATTATCCGAACCCGAACTGCCACCGTAATTGGCTCCCTCCGGAATCGGAATGAAATTCCCTATTGTGTGGTAAACAAGTTTAAATTTTCTTATCATGTTTTCATCAATTCTATTGTTTTTATCCAAAAACTTTACGGATGTCATAACATCCGCTACAACATCTATCCCCTTTCCTTCGCCGGCAGCCTTCAGATAAGCACCAGGGGTTGACATCTGTCTGCGATACGGTTGACTTCCAACATAGGTATATTCTCCTTCGTGATGTTTACCGAAATAGTCTTGTATTGCTTTGATTGATTCATCCGTCACTTCATAATGTTGTTTTGCAAAAACAATTTGCGGGGTACGCATAAATGGATACTTTTCAAAATCAATTCCCATACTTTTTATCCATCCCTCTCAGTTCATTCTTAATCTCTCCCCGTATCTCCTCATCCAATATCTCCACAGCAGTGCCGTACTGCATTGCCCAGTGAACGATCATGTAGGGGGAAGCTTTCACTTCAACTGTGTCATAGATTTTCTCGTTACCGGCATCATCTTTTTCCATGACACTATCGACCTTACTGTAATGATCGCCAAACCAGTCATGGATCAGTGTATATCCCGTCTCTTCGATCTTTATTCTGATCTTTCTCGGTTCATCGAAGGCCATATTGATATGCTCTGCCATATATTTCTCCGGATCCCAGTATGCGTTGCATATCGGCAGTCCCTCGAATGCGGTAACTTCGATCGGTATGTTCTTTCCCTCATCATCCTTCGCGATCTCGATATCACTCATCAGATCTACGCGGTAGTGAAGAACTCTTTCATCGCCCCAGGCCTGATTAAGACCTATGACGTAATAATTGTCATGGTACACTACCATATGATAGGGACTTAAAACATTCAACCGATCATATTTGGGAACAAGCTCATGATCCGATGTATAACGGTTAAACTTAAACCTTATCTGAGACAGATTATTGATCGCCTGCTGTATTATCTTTATGTTCTCTGTCAGCTGCTTTCTGTCAGCACCGTTTCTGGCTGCAAATCTTCCGTGTATTGCAGAAGGATTAAACTTAAGAGCTTCTCCGTCAACAAAAGGCGAGCTGTAGTATACGCTTGCCGTTGCAACAAGCTTGGCCGTCAATCTTGATTTCTCCTCGTTTGAGAACATATCGGAAAAGCTGATGAGCTGGATCAGCTTTTCAAGCGACTCATTGTCAAAATCATGTACGAAACGCAATCCGTTTATGACCGGCGCCAATGCCACCTTATTCGGATTATCTTTATTCATCTTAACTCTGTTAATCAGATAATCCGAATCATACTCATCGTATTTGATCCTGTAGTCCCCGTCATTTTCATCCGTATGTCTTACGGGATTTACTTCAAGGAGTATCTCACCCATCGACTTATTAAATGTATTGGAAGACTCAATGGAAGTATCATTACCATATCTGGCTTTCCGATACAACGACAGTAATCCCTGAAGCTGCTCACAGGAAAGACTGTGCGCTTCATCTGTCATAAGCCTTAACACATCCAGTATCTGAAGCGTACGCCTTTCTGCCGTATAATCTCCAATATCTTCGGGTTCCGGAATAGTGGTTCCGGAATCCCCACTTTTTGCAAATGTTCTTGACAGCATGGCTTCAAAAGCTGCCATCTTTTCTTCCTGATCATCACCTGTCGGTGCATATGCCCTTGAGATCTTTGATCCCCTGGGCCTGTGCGCCACACCGGTGGAATTAAACTCAAATTCGAGCTGGTCGGACATCTCGTGGTCTATATAATACGTTGCATAGGTTGTAAAGCTCCCCTTGTCCGGATCATGCTTCTTAAGCGCAGAGACAAAACCTATCCATCCGGCGGCAAAAAGCTCCGCTTCGATCGCTTTCGGATCAGAAACATTATGATCGCTTATTTTGCTCCAAGCACGTGAATGAATATAGTTTTCATACTGCTTTACCAGCTCATTCCACGCCTCGTTATCGCCGCTTTTAATCTTCTCGATAAGTGCATTCGTCCGTTCAGTCTGATCATTCTTATTCATATCACCGGTTACATCCATATGTGTCCTCCTTCCGAATCATAATCAGCCGGGTATCCTATGTCTCAGCCCTTTTGGCAATCGCTTCATTCTCCTGTTCTGCTGCATATATAAGATCATCGCTTTCGGAAAAGATAAATTTGTTATATCCCAAGCAATAAATAATCCGTGCTTCCCAGGCAGGCTGTAATAAGCTCACTCGCAAGAATTCCCGTGGCATTTCTGTTATCCAATAACGGATTTGTTTCTACAAGATCCATTTCTTACATATTTCCCTTATAAACCCTGAAAACAGAAAATGGCACACTATGAGTAGTATACCATTCCCCGGGCTTTTTTCAACGTTCACCGAACATTTGTTTGTATTTTATCCGAAATACCTGTCTGTCGATATTTTGACTTTCTTTGGGTTTTCCGGAAGTTTGGTGTATAATTCATTTTAAGAGTACAAATGATTCGGCAAAAAGATAAGAAGAGGATTACTAATTATGAAGAAAAACAAAAAAATCGTATCAGTACCCCGGCGGTTATAATGCTCACGATATTGATGAGCCTGTTGACAGCCGCATGCGGTAATGACAAAGAAGTGACGGAGCCTGCAGCCGCCGAAACAGCAGAACCGGCAGAAACAACAGCCAGGGATATCGACAAGGATGCAGAAAAGACCGGGGAAGACGCAGAGGAAGCGTCAGAAACAGCAGAATCTGCAGAAGCGGAATCCGGCCGGTATGCCGATATGGAGGGAAGCTGGAAGTTTGATGACGGATTGTTCTATCTGACATTTGATGCTGACGGAAACTGGGTGTTTACCCTGTTCTCGGGCAAGGAAGAGTACGCCGGCACGATAGAGGATGACCCGGAAGACGGCTATATGAATCTTATGAACAAGGCTGACGGAAGTGTGACCGGTAAGCTGAAATGGACAGATGAAGGTCTGATGAACAACGATGGAAAATACCTGAATAAGGTGGATCAGGTGGTTCTGCTTCCTTCACCGGAATATCCTCTGAACCAGACCGCAAACTTCCCGGGTGATTTTGCAAATATCACCGTAAATTATCCGGAGCAGATGTCTGTGGAGGCAAGAACCGATCTGCCCAATTCGTTGACGTTCAAGCCGATAGTCGGAAACTACACGAGAGATATGTACAGTGATATCCTTCTCAAGTTTATGCCTATGACGGCAGATTACGACAAATTCCTCGGACAGGGATTTGAAGTATCGAAAGAGGGTATGAGGATACTGCTCAACCATTGTTTTGAGAAACTGTACGGTAAATGGCTTTTAAAATCTCTGGGTACGGATTTTGTCGATCACGGAGATTATCTGAGCATCACGGGATATATGCTGCTTGATGGAAAGATGTTTACGATCGATTCGGAAGAACCGATCCGCGGACGCATGGAGGTCAGATATTACGGACCGACGGGATATTGTCTGACCATAACAACTCTTTCATATGAGGACCGTCTGGAGGATTACTGCAAGATCTGCGACAACATTATGAACAGCTGTAATCTCGGAAGTGACTGGAGTACCTCTCCGAAGCCGGTACCTTCCCAGCCGGGAACGGCCATAGCCCAGGAAGAAGGAGGTTACTACTGGCTTGATTCAGACGGAGACAAGTGGTTCTGGAACGGAAAAAGAAATATATTCGTAACTTTCCATAAGGAGATCGTGGTTCCGAAGAAGGGCAAGACAGGCGCATATCACAGCCGCGGAAACCAGTACAGCGATCCTCCGGAGGACAGCTTTGAAACTCTGCTGGATATTGTTGATGCGTATTCCGAACCTGAAGATTACGATACACTGATGACCATTATTGACGAATGGTAATTGGATTGTGGCTGATAATCAGCGTGGGCTTTCCGGGCGCCGTCCGCAGGCGATGATCCCGAAAAGCCCGCCCCCCGTCCTGTAGTTCACACAACAATATCAGCCACACTTATGGGCTCATCACCACACTGCACAAAGTCAATTCCATTCGCCTGCAGTTCCTCAACAAGAGCCTGATAGTACAGTGTCTCCTCAAAACTCTGAAGCAGAGAAACAAAAATCTTACCGCCAACGGCACCGATCTCTATTACCGGAAACAGTCCTGACGGTGTTTCTGTCCAGAATTCTTTGATATGCTCCCCAAGCTGACCCTGCTTCCATTTACCCACATAACTTACCACGAACGATGAAGCTGAAAAACTGCTATGAATTATCTTAGCCGCCATCTCCACCTTTGAAGTAATATCCGGCGCATCCAATACACGCTGTGCCAACGATCCGGAAACGGTCATCCTCTGCCGGACCGCCTCCTCGTCCGCCTGTAAAATCGTTTTTCCACGGAAGGAAGTGCACTGCCTGTCCAGAGGCATATTTCTGATTTTCTCATCATAGTGAAGCAATACCCTGTTCGTGCAATTATGGAACGATTCTTCTGCGTGAAGCATTGGCCGGCCATTAACAACATATGAACAGATAAGCGGATCCGCATGTTCGGGGTGAACCCGTTCAATGGCTCTTGTCATAAGGGCACAGAGCATGATACCGGGACTTGCGTCATTTGCTTTTGTAAACGGAAGAAAAGACTCCTCCGGAATCATCAGCTTAAATACTCTTCCTTTTCCTTCAGCTCTTTTAATCCCGGATGTCTCCATCAGGTTTAACGCCTTAGGCAGCGGAGGGATTTTTACGGCGCTTAAATCGATAACCGGAAGATCCTCTACAGGATCATGAAGCTCTTTTTCCGTGATCCCTTCATCCAATGTCCGGATTCCCGAACTGTCCTTCAGTCCATACTGCTCCTCGAAATAGTAATAGAGAAGTGTGGCGAGCACAGGATAAACTCCGGCTCCGTCTGCCCTGCCATGGTAGAAATCCAAAAACAGCTTGTCTTCATCGTAGCAGACCGCCCAGATATGACCATTTGTTTCTTCTGTTCCGAGCGTGATCCGTTCGCCTGTATGAAGAAGCGCAACCGGTTTCGGATTCTCTTCGTAATAGAATTCCTTATCATTCTTTTTTAGCGTCACGCAAAAGTACGGATATCTGCGTGCCGTCTGATCAAGTGCCTTTCGCAATAACGACGGATCTATCTTACGGTCCAGCCGAAGTATAAATCGAATCGTATAACTTGCTTTACTTATTGCATACAGCAATAAAGCATTCCCACGGGTTACATTCAGTTTCGGATCTTTCATTTTTACGTTCCTCCCTGTCAGCATTTTTATTTTTTTGTAATAGGATCGTACTTATCTCTCTGAATATATAGTAAGCGAGGAAAGTATTTGCGGATTGAGCTTGCTCAAATCCGCAAATATTCTCCGAGCGACGATATCGTAAACGAAATTATTTATTTCGTTTACGATAACTGTTTTCCGATTCAGGAATATCCTCACGGATCTGCCGTTCCTCCTCTATTGGGTAAAAGTGCCATAGCCGGCAACTGCCTCATCTACCGTTATCGCGCCGGTTCCGACCCCGTAAACAGCGTGCCTGAACTGGATGACCGCATCATCCGTCAAACCGAATTCCTCCGGAGACAGAATCCGGGATTCCGGAACAGCCCCGAACGCGGCATACATGCTGTTAAAAGACAGGTCTTTCGTCGGCGACATAAGCCCCTTCTTCTGCGCCATCGCGTTCAGTTCCTCCGATGTAATCAGGAACCGCATAAACTCATTGGCCATGTCCAGATTCCGGCTGTCTTTGTTGACAGAGAACTGCAGATTCGGCATGTCAAGGAAATTGACGCCGTCATCCGACAGGGGAATCGGGACAAAAGAGTATGTAAAAGGGGCGGCGATAAATGCTTCAGAGCGGCTCTCGGGTTTCTCCGTTCCGGAAACGGTATCGCCGGAGCCGGTCATCATGGGTACGTCGCCTTCAAAAAAGCGGAGAATCACGGCGTCATAGTTGTTTTCGATCTCTTCTGCACAGACATCCGGATCCGCACAGCCGTCATCCAGGAATTGCACGATCTTCTCAAGAGCGGGCCGCATATACTCCCCGGCCGAGGG
Organism: Lachnospiraceae bacterium; assembly: GCA_024684065.1. Next base: position 11,944 of record JAIKXO010000349.1, on the reverse strand, counting down.
ATCAAGGTCATTGAGTTTTTTTACAGCCTCCGGATCATGCGCCACGGTTTCACAGAAGAAAGGATAGGCCGCCAAAGTATAAAGCGATGTTGTCTCCTCTTTGGAGAATCCCATCACCGGACTTTTATAGCCTTTTTTGCGAAACTCATCACACACTTCCGCCAGTTCCCGATAAGTAGCGGGTACACTGAGGCCTTCTTTCTCAAAAAGGCTGTTGTTTACGAACATGCCGTAGGTGTTTGAGAAAACCGGGATCATCGGAAGCTTTCCGTCGTTCGTATTCAGAATGATATTGCCGCGGATGCAGTCCAGATCGAGTCCGAGGGCAGGATCTGCCAGATCCTCTGCATGATCTATGGAAGACTGATATTGATCCCGGCCGTACATCCAGGAATAATTGACATAGATATCGGGGGCGTCGTTTCCGTTCAGTACCGTACCGATCATGTTGTTATAGTCATCGATCTTCGTGAACATCATTTCCACATTGGGATAATATTCATTGAAGCGGTCAAATTCCGCCTCCAGCGCCTCGAAGTTGTCGTAACCGCCGGCCACGTTGATATGGCAGCTTACGGCGGTATCAAGAGAGGGCTTAAAGCCTTCCTCAGGGACCTCTTCCAGCTTCACCCGGCTGCATGCCATCAGCCCCGAAACCATCAGTACCGTCAGAATCATACACATTGTCTTTTTCATGATTGTCTCCTTTCTTCGCGAATTCTTCGAATCTCCCTGATGACTAATTTGATATCGATGGGTTTTGCAATATGTCCGTTCATTCCCGCATTCAGGCATTCCGTAACGTTTTCGGAGAATGCGTCCGCCGTCATGGCCACAATGGGAATCGAGGCTGCCCAGGGATTTTCCAGCTTCCGGATCGCCCTGGTTGCGTCCAGACCGTTCATTTCCGGCATCTGTACATCCATGAAAATCAGCTCATAACTGCCTTCCTCCGCCTCGCGCATCATATCCACGCAGACCCGTCCGTTTTCCGCACGGCCGGAAGTGATTCCGAAGGAGGCAAGTATGGCGGAAATGATCTCCCAGTTGATATCATTATCCTCGGCTACAAGGATGTGCAGGCCCTGCAAATCGGAATAATCGTCCTCCTGCTCCGGAGATCCGGCCTCTTTTCCGATCAGATCATTGATTTTATAGTAAAGAGTGGAGCGGAAGAGCGGTTTGCTGACGAAGCCGTCCGCACCTGCCTCTTTTGCTTTATCCTCAATGTCCGACCAGTCATATGCGGAAATCAGTAAAATCGGTATATCGGTGTCTGTCTCCGAGCGGATTCGGCTGATGGTCTCAATGCCATCCATTTCCGGCATTTTCCAGTCAACTATGGCAACATCGTAATCCCGCCCGGAAAGATGCCTCTGTTTGATCATATCGATGGCTTCCGTCCCGTTTTTTGCCTGCTCCGCCGCGGCTCCGAGAGACTCAAGGGTGGAGGCAGCCGTCTGCAGCATGATTTCATCGTCATCCACGATCAGGACGTCTACGGGATCAAGCTTCATATCCTCCCGCTGCCTGTCGGCTGCAGGAATATCCAGCACAACGGTAAAGGTTGTCCCCCTGCCCTGTTCGCTTACGCAGTCAATCGTTCCGCCCATCAGCTCGACCATCCGCTTTGTAATGGCAAGCCCCAGTCCGGTTCCCTGAATACTGTTGACACGGCTGTCGATCTGCCGTGAAAAAGGCTGATACATATTCGCAATGAATTCCTTACTCATGCCGATGCCCGTATCCGCCACAACATAAATCAGCCGCACGCAGCCCGGTTCGGGACTCGTTTCCTCGCTCAGATCCACACTGACCTGCCCTCCGGGTTCCGTGTACTTGATGGCGTTGGAAAGGATATTGATATAAATCTGGTTGATCCGAAGCTGGTCCGCATACAGGTATTCCTTTTCCATCCGGTTGATATGGAAACTGAATTCAAGATTCTTTTCCTTAATCATCGGCTGCGAAATATTGACAAGATTTTCCACCGTTTCCACGATGGAAAAAGTCAGGGGACTCAGCTTCAGTTTGCCGCTCTCCACCTTGGATATATCCAGAATATCGTGAATCAGTGTCAGCAGATGATTGCTGGCAAGACTGATTTTCCGGAGACTTTCTCTTGTTGACTCCTCATCTCCCGGATTTTTCTCGGCAATGGCCGTAAGACCGATGATGGCGTTCATGGGAGGCAGGACAAACTTCGCGATACATTTCCGGTAACCACGCAAACAAAGCATAAACAGGGCATTTTCAGCTATTCACTACCCTGCTGCAGAATATCAAACAGATTCCCACAATTAGAACAAAACAGAAAATACAGAAACCGCATTGAAACTACAGAACATTATCCGATCTCGCCCGGAGTCTCTAAGGGGATTACCACATTGGTATAAAACTCCCTTCCTTCGTGGGAGAATTGCGCGGTTCCGCCGTAATGCTCGGCGGTTGAAGTGATGGAAGCAAGGCCGATACCGCTGCCCTGCCTGCAGGTGGAGCGGTAATGCCCTCCCTGAAGTTTTACCCTGCCGTCGAAGCTGTTGGTCACGATTATGTACAGGAAACGGTTGTTCCTAACCGTCAGGGTGAGCTGTATGAATCGTTCCCCGTCCTCAATATTGCGGCAGGCGGTGATGGCGTTTTCAAGTATGTTCCCGACCATGGCGCAGAGATCCACGTCGGAAATGGGAAGGGATTCCTGAAGGGCGACATCAAGGGTAAAATCAATGCCGTCAGCGCGGGCGGAAGCGGAATAATAGTTCAGCAGGGCGTTCACCGCGCTGTTGCTGCAGTAGTTTATGACATCTTTCTTAGGAAGGCTGTCAAGGTAGGTATCCAGATATCCGTTCAGGGAGTCAAGATCGCCCTCTTCCGCCATATTCTTAAGGGTGCGTATCGTCTGCCTGAAGTCATGGCGGGCCTTGGAGGTCTGATCCATGTATTTGAGGAGTGCATTGTACTGGCTTTCCTGCATTTCCAGGATGCGGTTCTTTTCCTGCGTCCTTGCAGCTTCCAGGATGCCGTTTACCACATAGTAGAAGATGAAGAGCACGATAAGCCATATGACAAGCAGCGAAATGAGTACCAGTGTCACGGCGATGGAGACACGATTGACATGATAGGTCTCGTATTTCTCCGGCCTGAGGAAGAAGTTGATCAGGCAGATCACAACAAAGAACGGGAGGGTGGCGTACCATGTCTTAGGAATGTTGAGCCGGTTGATAAGGCTGCTCCCGTACCTGTACCAATGAAAGGATAAAAAGCATGCCGCAAGGATGCCGAGCCCCAGATGGAGCAGCGCGTAATCCGCGGTAAAGGAATCCGCGCCGAGTTCGGGATGCCTTGATGCGTCAAAGCAGAAGGCAAAATTGGAGAGGATGGACATCAGCGAAGTTACGGCGCAGAATACCGCGAGCGACTTGCTGATATGCGCATCCACGCTCCACTGATAGAAAAAGAAGTATACCAGATGCATCGCAAAGAGCAGGATGCCGGCTCTGGTACCGAACCGGCAGGCGATGTATGCCGCCGGAGGGGTAGAGACCAGAAAGAGCAAAAGGAAATAGATCAATATTCTTTGGGGCTTAAAGCGCAGCTTATCCTTCATGGGAAGATAGCACAATAGTCCCGCGGGAAGGATGACCAAAAAGGACAGCAGCTCTGTAACATAAGGCTTCAGGGTCATGATCTGCGCCTCCTTTCCATGGCTTCCTTACGCAGGCTCGCAAACACGTAGTTCTGCCAGATCGAGTACAGCTTCTTTTCCTGCCTTAAGTTGTAAGCAAGGTTAAAATCATGCTCCAGATGGCAGGTCCCGTTTTTGAGGTCAAGGATATAGTCCATGTTTACAAGGACGCCGCGGATGATGAGCAGGAACCGCGGATCCGCCTCCAACAGATCGGAAACTGCGGAAAAAGTCATCCTGGTCTTGTAGCTTATCCCCTTACGGTCTATGATCGTCAGATAGTGGTTCGCCGTGCAGACCGCCATGATGTCAGAATAGGGAATAAGGTATTCCTGCCGGTCACAGGTAAAGGCAAGGCGCTTCACATCAGCGGTAGTCTTTCTTAATACATCGTCTATCACGCGAAATACACGCTCAGAGTCCGCGGGCTTCTTGATATAATCGAATGCATGAGCCATAAAGGCATCCGAATGGTGTTCTTCGCTGGTGGTGAGGAAAATCAGGAAGGTGTCCATGTCGGATTCCCTGATCTTCCCGGCAGCATCCACTCCGGTCATTCCATCCATATATATGTCCAGAAAAATGACCGTATAGAGGAAGGGCTGGTAACCGTCAAGAAACTCCTCGGCAGATGTGAACTCGCTTATGGCAAGCTCAAGGCTGTTTGCCGCGGCATAATCCTTAAGAATCGCTCTGATGGCATCCCTTTCTTCTTGCAGGTCATCTACGATAGCTATGTTCATGGTGTGTCAGGTTTCCTTATCTGTTCACTGTACAAATCATCCATCTGCTGCATGAAAATGCCCCACTCAGGGTTTACGCGTTTGTCCCTCGCCGAAAGGTAATACTGGTATTTGTATAAGAGACGCAGAGCCTTGGTGTCATATTTCCCGGTGGTGGCAAGATAATAGATCAGCTCGTACATCTGGATGATTCCCATGTCGTCAAGCCCGGTATCAAGCCTGTCTGCTTCCTTTATCAGTCTGATGGGCAGCTCGTCGTTTGCTGCGAAATACAGGTATCCTTTCACAGCCATATAGGAGAGGGATCTTACCTCGCCCCTGTCCTTGGCATTGTCCCTGTCGGGATCATACTGTGAGTGGAGCGCAAGCCTGTCGATGAAATAATTAAGAAGGGCCTGTTCTTCCGTACTTAACCCGGAATCGTAATGTATCTTTAGCCTCGGCGGCTCTGCCTTTGTATGGTCATCCGCATATTGCTTCAAGCTTGACGCGACCAGCTCAAGGTACACGGATTCATGCACGGAAAGTCCCGAAAATTCCGAAAAGAGCGGATCCAGCCATATTTCCCTGAAATGGTCGAATCGATAAGGCTTAACGCCCAAGGCACTCCTGTCGGGAGGAATGAAGAAATTCGCATCCAGAAAGACGGTCTGGTCTGGCCTTTCAAACAGGCTTTGAAGAGCGGGATTGATGTTTTGGGTATCTGCTTTCATCCGCCTTCCCCGCTTTCCATCATTTCCATAAGCTCTTCATCCGGTTCCGCCTTTATCTGGATCCCGTAATCCTCCGGTTTCTTGTCAAACAGCGCGAAAAGGCGTATGAATTCGTCGTCATCGATCAGACCATCCTCATAATTGCTGATGATGGCATCGATCACCTTGTAGGAAACGCCCACGGTTCTTGTCCGGGTGTTCAGCAGCTCGGAAATCTCATTATCGGTGCTTTTCAGTATTCTCCGATAGACGCTATCCTCTGAACGGCAATCAGTATCAAACAGGGTGTCGTACTGTGACCGTGAGATATGCCCTTCTTCATACAGCCTGTTGATAATGGCACGGTAGGGCAGCCACCAGTCACACTGGATCCGGGCAGCGAAGCGCAGGAGCCTGTTATCCGGGACATTCTTCAGTTCTGTTTTATCGAAGACGGAGAATATATTCTCCCTTAAGGCATCGGCGGGAAGGAGGAACTCTGCCGCAAATCTGTCTGCCATTTTTTCCGTTTCGCTGTCTTCATGATCTATGTCCTGGGAATAAGCCGTTCCGGTCCTGGTGATGAAGTGGTATATCTCATGAGCCAGCGCAAATATCTGTTCGTCATAGTAGCTTGCTGTGTTCAGTCCGATAAAGGTGATGGCTTCATCATCGGTTCTGAACCATGTTATATTACCATAGGTATGGGTATCACCGGAGTCAGAAAAAGGATACTCACACAGAAGGATGCCTTTTTTCTCAAGGAACAGCCGGATATCGTTTCCTATTGGCACGTTCTGAAAGACACCAAAAAACTGCCGCGCCTCGGCAGCCTTGTTCTTTATCCCGAATACCTGATCTTCGCTCAGTACGGCTTCTTTATCCCTTCTCATCTGTCAAACGCCTTTCTCAGAAGAAGCTGCTGCTTGGAGGCCATCATCATTTCAAACATGCGGTCAACGCCCTTCTGCTCCTCTTCTGACATGCTGGAGCTTCTGAACGCCGTATATACCAGCGGTTCGCGCTCCTCAAACAGATCGGTTATCTCAAATCCCAAAAGCTCCGCCAGCTTTTCAAGCTGGGCGATGGATGGCATATACTCACGGTTTTCAAGTCTGCCGACCATCTGGCGGTTTATGCCCGTTTCCCTGCTTATCTGTTCCTGGGTGAGTCCTTTTTTCTTCCTGAGTGATTTTACGGTTTCAATCAATTTGTCCTGAGAAAGCCACTTCATGGTATGATTTTCTTCCTTTCTGATGATTATATTCATCAATTTTCTATTTTATGGTACTGTAAATACCATAAAATGTCAAGATATGCAACTCACGCCACTTTGCATGCAACTCACGCCACTTTTATTGACCTGAATAACCGGAAAACCTACAATTTTCTTGTATTTTCGTGGATTCGGACAAAGCATCGGGATTTTAAGAAACAGCTTGACAGGTATGCGGAAGTCCGTACAGGTTTTGTGTTCGAGGGAAAAGAATGGATGCAGTGATCTATACCAAAGATGATAAGGAATATTCCGATCTGAGAGCGATCCTTAACGAAGAGGCGGCTCAAATGGAGATATTCCGGGATCCGCAGGACGGGCATGGACATTATGAATACGGATATGATCTCGTTGTGGTCGCGCTGGAGGGCGCAAAGGGGATGAACACGGTGGTGGAATGGTCGGACAGGTATCCGGACACGCAGGTGATCTGGATCACGGGTGACGGTGATTTTGCTTCCGTGGCGTTTCAGAAGCATATCAGCGGGTTTATCGTAAGACCCTATGAAGCTTCGATGTTTAGGAAAACCTTAAGGGAAGTGCTCCCGCAATGTCCTGACAGGAGGGTATGGCGGATCCGCGCGGGAACTGCAATGAGCGGTAAGTATTAAGGACTGCATTAATATCTCATAGCACGCACGTTGGTGTGCGGCGTATCTTAAGATAAGGATTTACGAGGAGAATGACAATGAGGAAAATCAAAAGCAGCTTAAAGAGGTTAGGTACGTTAGGGCTTGCGGCGGTGCTGCTTGCCACGTCGGTTCCGGAATATGCGTTTGCGGAAGAATTGTCCGATATTGTTGCGGAAGCTGATACCATGGCAGGCTCTGAACTTACGGCACAGCAGGATATCTTGACGGAAACATACGGCAGTGATATTGATGATGCATCTGTGACGGAAGAATCACAGGAACCGGCAGGACATCCGGTATCGGAAGATATAGGAACGGCAGGTGCAGATGAAAGACTGGATACGGATGCGGGCAAAATCAGTTATCCCGCTTTCGGAAAATCACGGTCATTAGGTGGTGTGAAAATCACAGTCGAGGCGGATGAGGGCGTGTTCCCGGAGGGGGCTGTTTTTTCTGTGGAGAAGGTGACGAAGGAGCAGGAAAGAAAAGCAGAGGAAGCGGTCGAGGAAAAGCGTTCTGAAGATCAGAATGTGGCTGTTTCCTATACCTATGACATCAAAGTTCTGGATGAGGACGGGAATGAGATCCAGCCTGCGGATGAGAGCAAGGTAAAGGTGTCATTTAAGCTGGAAGAGGTTGCAGACGAGAACCTTGAAACGAACATCTACCATATCACAGAAAGTGATGCCTCAAACCTTCCTCCTGATGGTACATCAGATTCGGAGCAAACAAAAAGCCTTCCCCTTGAGGGGAAGGGGGACCACGAAGCGGTGGATGAGGTGTTTGTTGCCGAAAAGCTCACCGTGGAGACGAATGGCGATACCGCCACGGCTGAGACAGACGGATTCTCCCTTTATACCGTGGAGTTTACCTATAATGATCTGCAATATGTAATGCCCGGAGACAGCGAGATTGCTTTATCGGAGATTTTGGATAAGGTGGGGCTTGCGGGCGAGGTGACGGAAGTGTCGGTCAGCGACAGCTCCCTGTTTTCTGCTGAGAAAAATGACAGCGGGGAGTGGATCGTTACAACACATCAGTCTTTCAACACCAATGAGTGGATGAAGGTCACGATCAACGATGTGGTGTATGAGATTACAGTGACGGATACGAACGGAACACTTTCCGGTGAAGGAACAGCAGAAAACCCATACATCATAGGAAGTATTTCAGACTGGAATACCTTTGCCGCTAATGTAACTGATGGAACTGAATCGTATGAGGAAAAGTTCGTAAAGCTGGCTGCCGATCTCGGCACGGAGGATGCTCCGGTTACTACTATGGCGGGGAATAGTGACACTAACTGTTTCAAGGGAACCTTTGATGGCGGTGGCCACACATTGACCATTTCGCTTACGGCTGACGGCAACGACTGTGCTCCTTTCCGCTATGCGACGGGTGCGACGATTTCATTTTTGCATATAAAAGGAACCGTAAATGCCGGTAATCATCAGTACGCAGCAGGTTTTATAGGACAGGTTTGTACAGGAGCAGTTACCATAAAGAATTGTTGGAGCAGCGTCACTATTAACGGTGATATGAGCGCAGATTTTTACAAAACTGCGGAATACGGAGGATTTGTTGGCGAATTAAATATTGATTCCGGTCTTTCTCTGACAATTACCAACTGCCTGTTTGACGGAGTGATCAATGTTACAGATGGTATATATTCTGCCGGGTTCATAGGAGAGGTGTACGGTCCCAAACCGAAAGCTGAGCTAAACAACTGTCTGATGACGGGGGAAATAAACGAGGGAAGTAATAACTTCGTATTTTGGAATAAAGCAAGTCAAGGTGCCAGGACGACAGTGACAGACTGTTATTATGATGGGAATAAAGACTACTCATCACTCACTATACAGGGTACGGCCACCACTGAGACCGGAGAAAGCCTCGCCGGATTACTCGGTAACGGCTGGAGGGTCAGTGAAGATACAGTTATACCTGTTATGGATGTATATAATCTGTCCGGTGCGACTGTCGAAGGTGTGAATGAGGGAGGCTCATATTTTTATGGAGGAAATGCGGAAGGAGAGAGCGTTGATTATACTGTAGCGGATTTGAAGGGAACGGTTCTGAAAAACGGAACACATTATTCTGATATGGTCTTAAACAGCGAAGGAAAAATTATCAGCAAAATAACGTCTGTTGGAGATTATACTCTTATAATCACGGGCATGAATCCATACTATGGCACAAAAATCATAAATTTTGCGGTTGTTACGGGTGCGGATGGCTATTCTTATATTGACAGCGCAGGAAATAAAAAGACAACGAGTGTGACAGGAGTTATTACATCCGAGAACATTCCTTCCACATTGACAGGCTGGTATATCGTACAGGGGGATGTTTCCGTAGATGACCGCATAACTGTAAAAGGCAAAGCAAATATCATCCTTGCAGATGGATCGTCGATTACGGCAAAAAGCTATATCGTAAATGCCGGAAATACCCTTAATATATATGCACAGGAAGAAGGGACCGGGAAACTGAGCACATCCGATGCAGGTGATTATTATGCCGGCATCGGTGCGTCCGGCCCGTATTATGGTCGAAAAAACTGTGGAAATATTACTATAAACGGAGGGGTGATTACTGCCACCGGAGGAATGAGCGCTGCTGCGATTGGCGGAACACTTGATGGAAATGACGGTATCGTGACCATTAACGGAGGTATCATAAATGCCACGGGGGGCAAGGATGCCGCGGCCATAGGCGGAGGATGGAGAGGACATGCGGATGTCGTTATCAACGGCGGAAAGATCACTGCGATAAAATCAGATGAGGGCACTATTTCATGCGGTATAGGTTCGGGAACATCCGGCAATGGAAGTACGACAGTAAGCCTTGGATGGACTAGAGAATCAGACTATATATATTCATCGGGCTACACAGGTTCGGTGAGCTTTCAGAATGGAAAGGTATTTGTTCTGGACGGAACGGATACTATCGCAACCGAAGGGAACATCGGCGGTAAAAAAATCGTTCCCGCATCTACGGATAAACTCAGGCTGAATATGAAAAACTCGAAGATAAACGGGATTGCGGCGGCCTATAATCCCAATAACTCGGGAATAGACTTAAATTATACGGTTACGGATCTGACAGGCACTACGCTTACGAAGGGGACAGATTATAAAGAGACTTTAACTAATGATAGTACGAGTGCCGTCGTTGGCAAAATAACGGGAAGTGGAGTTTATACTCTTACTGTCACTGGCACGGGCGATGAGAACAGCGGCTACTATGGCAGTATCACTTCTGCCATCTATGTTGCCGGCTATAAGGAAACTCTTGGCGGACATGAGTTTACCTTAACTGCCGATGAGGAAGGACTGTATTATCCGATTGACAGCGAGGACGCTCTTCGTGCGCTCTCATCCTATGTGAACAACGGTGGCGCGACAAGTGGAAAGCGTTTTAAGCAGACAGAAAATATTACGCTGAACGGCAGCTTCAGCCCGATCGGAACAGGAAGCAGTTATAAATTCCAAGGTACATACGACGGCGGAAATAAGACTATAAGTGGACTTTCCGTGAGCGGAGATGTTGGATTCGCTGCACTCTTTGGGTATATTTGTTACGCAACCGTGAAGAATGTCATCCTCATTAGCCCTAATATGTCAAGTTCGTATTATAGAAGTTTCAATAATACAGGCTCTCGTGTTTCCGCACTTGTCGGATATATGAATACTGTCACCATTGACAACTGCATTGTTATTAATCCCATACTCAACGCGACTGGATCAGGCGACAACAGGGTCGGCGTATTCATCGGGGAGTGGGGCAGCTATTGCAGCATCAGTAATTGCTGCTGGTACGACAGCAAAGCAGAACATGCTTATGCCCCATACGAGAATGACGAGAATGGCGATAGTATTCCCGCACATTCAACGGCTGCAAATATTGAGCGTGTCTATAAGATCTCAGCCTCGGGCTGCAATACGGAGGCAGAGGGAAAGGTCAGCATAGGCGGTAAGTATTATTTAAGGAAGGGAACGGAGGTATTAGTTAAAGCTAGCCCTTCAGATGGTATGTGGAAGTTTACTGCAAAGGGTGTAACTCCTTCATTGACCTCAAAACAGGGACAGTATGAATTAACCATGCCTGCAAATGATGTGACATTAGGCCTTGCTGAGGTAACTCCAACGATTGCGCTTTCCGGAGGTATGGTCTATGACGGGGAGGAGAAAAAACCTGCCATTACCTCTGTTAAGGACGGAGATACAACTATGACAGCGGGCACAGATTATACTGGCGTGACATACAGCAACAATATTAACGCCGGGGAGAACACCGGAGTTGTCAGCATCACAGGCAAGGGCTTCTATCTTGGAAAGGCGACAAAGAGTTTTACTATAAGTCCGAAGCCGGTTACAATCACCGGCCTGTCCGCAGAGAACAAAATTTATGACGGAAGTGATACGGCAACAGTCAAAGGAACAGCGTCAATCAGCGGTGTAAGATCCGGCGACGCGGTAAGCATTTCAGCGGGGACTGCTTTGTTCTCCGACAAGAATGTTGGCACGAATAAGACAGTTACCTTCTCAGATTATTCACTTTCCGGTACCGAGTCAGGCAACTATGTACTGTCCACGCAGCCCACGAGTGTAAAGGCCAACATCACTCCGCAGACCGTCACGGTTGAAAGCGGCATTACGGCAACAGATAAAACCTATGACGGAAATACAGCCGCAATCTTAAACTGTGAGTCGGCAGTGCTCACGGGCAAGGTGAATGGTGACGAGCTTACAGTCAGCGCAACGGGAGCCTTTGAGGATGCAAACGCCGGTACAAATAAAAACGTTAATATAAGCGGCTTCACCCTTGGCGGGGCGGATAAGGACAACTATGTGCTGGCTGAGAGCGGACATCAGACTGTCGCGACCGCGAGCATATCAAAGAAAACCGCACCG
>JAIKXO010000348.1 GCA_024684065.1 Lachnospiraceae bacterium | reverse complement strand
TTGCTGGGAATATGGATAAAGAACGTACTTAATGAGGCTGCGCTTGATGAGCGGGAAAGCGGCGTATATGTGATCCTGCCGGTGATCCTGTTCATTATATCTATCCTCATAGCGGTGGCCGCTACAGTCATTATCATCGTGGTATATTTTGAGCAGAATATAGTTGAAAACCACAGGCTCAGGGAGGCCAGAAGAATAGCAGAACAGTCAAATACGGCAAAGAGTGAATTTCTCGCGCACATGAGCCATGAGATCCGGACACCGATAAATGCGGTAATAGGCATGAATGAGATGATCCGGCATAAAAGCATGAAGGCTTACGGGGCGCTGCCTTCTGACCGGGAAAGTATAAAGCAGGTGTTTGCCGATATTACGGATTATTCGGCTAATATTGACAGTGCGGGAAACAGCCTGCTCTCGATAATAAACGATATCCTTGACCTGAGCAAGATCGAGGCCGGAAAGCTTGAGATCAGGGAGGCAAGATATGAGTTGAGCTCCATCCTCAATGATGTCAGTAATATGGTCGGTTTCAGGGCGCAGGCAAAGGGCCTTGAATATGTAGTGGATGTTGAAGAGGCGCTTCCGGACTGTCTGTACGGTGATGAGGTAAGGTTACGCCAGATAGTGACAAATGTACTTAACAATGCCGTAAAATATACTCCCGAGGGAAGGGTAACACTCTCTGTTACCGGAGAAAAGCCATATCAGAATGAAGCAGGGAAGACCCTGGATCTCATGTTCACGGTTCGTGATACGGGGATCGGAATGAGGCAGGAAGATCTTGGGAAGCTGTATCAGAGATTTGAGAGGATGGATATGGCAGAGAAAAGCTCTATCGAAGGTACGGGGCTGGGGCTTGCCATTACACATCAGCTGCTTGACATGATGAATGGCAGGATAGAGGTCAGGAGCAAGCTCAATAAGGGAAGCGAGTTCATTATAAGCATACCTCAGAGGATAGAAGCTGTCGATCCCATCGGCAATTTCAGGGAGAAGTATGAAAGAAGCAGAGAACCGGCTGATCCCTGTGAAGAAACTTTTTATGCTCCTTCCGCCCATATTCTCATAGTCGATGATATCCGGATGAACCTTATGGTGGCAACCGGGCTTTTGATGGATACGGGCATAAAGATGGATCTTGCAGGAAGCGGGGCAGAGGCTTTAAGGCTTTTTTCAGAAACACAATACGATATGGTCTTTTTAGATCAGCGGATGCCGGAGATGGATGGGATAGAGACGCTGCACCGTTTAAGGAAAAAAGAAGGGGAAGGAAAGAACACTCCGGTCGTATGTCTTACCGCAGATGCCATAGAGGGAGCTAAAAAGCGTTATATGGAGGAAGGCTTTACTGACTATATCACAAAACCGATAGACGGATGCGCTCTTAAGAAAATGGTACTTAAATATCTTCCGCAGGAGAAGATAGAGAATAAAGGCGAAAACAACGAAAAAGAAAAATCTTCCGAAAAGGAATCAATATTAAACGAAACAAAGGAGGCACTTAACATGGAAATGACGGACAAACGGGAAACCGGCAATGGAGCGGAAACAGGCGGATTCTTTGAAACCCTTATAAAAGCGGGGGTAGATCCCGAAAAGGGGATGGAGAATTCCCAAAATGATGAGGACTTTTATCAGATCCTGTTGAACGAATACTTAAAGAGTGCTCCCGACAGGATGGAAAAACTTAAGAAGTATTTTGAAGAGCGTGACAAAAAGAACTATGCCATACAGGCTCATTCTTTAAAAAGCACCTCGAGAACTATAGGGGCGGTAAGCCTCGGTGACACGGCGGAATGGCTCGAAAAGGCTTCTGATGGAGAAGACTGGGATAACATAGAAAAAAAGCATTTGGAAATGCTTGAGACATATGATATGACGGTTAAGACCATAAAGAGCGCAATGCCCCGGTAATGACCGCAGGACATATCTATAGTTAAAAGATTCCAAAGCTAACTGTTTATTACTCTTAGATATTATTAGTTTTATGTCAGCAGATTTAAAGGGCAAAATCCTTTTACACAGGAGAGAATTTATGAAGGGCGCTGCAGCAAAGCATTTCCTTTTTGCGATCATACTGATATTTATTTTGCAGACGATTATGCTTGCATTCATATTCAGATCGTTCTACAAAAGTTCCGTAAAGGATATAAACGATCTCGGCGTGAGCAATCTGAAAAGCCAGTCATCCATGATCGAAGCCTATCTGAACAAAGGGGGAGATGTTCTCTGGCTTGTGGCCGAAACTGTCGATGAAATGCTGAAAAGCGGCACAAGCAGGGATGAGCTGACCGAATACATAGAGAAAGAAACCAGAGTCATGCAGCACCAGCTTGATGAAAACTTTACTGCAATATATGGTTATCTGAATGGGAAATTCGTTAATGGTTCCGGATGGAGCGCTCCGGAAGGTTTTGATCCGACAACAAGGGCCTGGTATGAAGAGGCGATCAGAGGAAATGGCAAAATGGTTTTAACTGCTCCCTATATGGATGTACATACGGGAAAGATGATCGTGTCCTTCTGCCAGATGCTTTCCGATCAGGAGAGCGTCCTTTCACTGGATATCCTGCTTGATGAAGTACAGAACATTGCTCAGCAGATGACGATGGATGACATGGGGTATTGCTTTATTACAGACAGCGAAGGCCTTGTTATCGCCCACACAGATCCTCTGGAGATCGGGAAGGATTATTCGACTTATGAGGAATGGCCCATTATGTGGGAGGGGATCCGGAAAAGCGGCGGAAACGGATTTGAGATGATGACGGGTCACGGGTATTCCACCGTGTTTACCGACAGTATGGAAAACGGCCTGCAGGTGGTCATAGTCGTCCAGAATTCGGATCTTTACCATAAACTGAGATCGCAGATCCTTGCCGGCATTCTTTTGTCTCTGCTGATCTTTGCGGTGATAGTTGTGTTCTGCGTGGTTTCCTTAAGGAGAATATCAAAGGCGGAGCTCGGAGAGCAGGAAAGCTTAGAGCGCATGCAGAAAATGAATATGAATATCATTCGCGCTCTGGCATCTGCGATCGATGCAAAGGACCGCTATACGAGCGGCCATTCCCAGAGAGTGGCTGAATATGCGGTGGAGATAGCGCGAAGGATGGGCAAATCAGAAGAAGAGCTGAACATAATATATTATGCCGGTATCCTTCATGATGTGGGAAAGATACGGGTTCCGAACAAGGTGATCAATAAGGCGGGAAAGCTGACCAATGAGGAGTTCGATCAGGTACGCATACATCCGGTCAGCGGGTACCATATCGTATGTGACATCCATGATGATGCAAGGATCGGATACGGAACCAAGTATCATCATGAACGGTATGACGGAAAAGGATATCCCAACGGTCTTGAGGGAGGCGATATTCCGGAAATAGCCCGTATTATTGCCGTGGCGGACGCATATGACGCCATGGCAAGTGACCGTAGCTACAGGAAGCTTTTGCCCCAGAACGTAGTTCGCGATGAGATCCTTAAGGGCAAGGGAAGTCAGTTTGACCCTGAGATCGCGGATATCATGCTTAAGATCATAGATGAGGATACACAGTATGAACTTCGTCAGACGGAGGAAAGTGTACATAATGTTTTAGTTGTTGATGATGACAGGATGGTCATCATGGTCCTTATGCATGTACTGTATGACATGGA
Organism: Lachnospiraceae bacterium; assembly: GCA_024684065.1. The sequence goes on along the minus strand of JAIKXO010000348.1, from coordinate 43,061 downwards.
AGAAGTCAATGTCATCGGAGTCCAGACAAAAGAAGAAGCACTTGCAGCGCTTAAGGACAACGATATCTCGCTTATCGTGCTTGACCTTATGATGCCTGATATTGATGGATTTACACTGTATCAGGAAATGCGAAAGGATTCGGATGCACCGGTGATCTTAATGACGGGAGACCGGAGTATGGAAACAATTATGCGTATAAGAGAGCTTGGCATAGACGATTACATCACAAAGCCGTTAAACGGGGCTATCACAAGAGAAACAGTCCACAGCGTCCTGCACAGGAGCCGGTCCAAGCTGTAAGTAAAATGCGTAATATATGATCTGCGTAAGCGCGGCAGCTGTTCGGACTTCAAAAACAGTCAAAAAACGGAGCCTGCCATAGTCAGCCGCGCGACATCCCAGGCAAGCCCCTAAGTAAAGGAAAATGGGTTTCCCCAACCCAAAATCATTCTAACATAAAAAATATTAAAATAAAAGAGTTGTTTACATAATTATATTTTTCTGATCTTTATTTCTTATCTTTAAGAAGATCCCTGATCTCGGTAAGGAGTTTCTCCTCTGCGGAAGGCTCGGGAGTTTCTTCCTTGGCTTCTTCCTCTTCCTTCTTAAGCTTTGCGGTAGCGGCGGCAGTGAATTTGTTCATTGCCTTGATGATGGAAAAGATAACTACAGCCATCAAAAGGAAATTGATAACAGCGGTAATGAATACGCCATAGTTAAGGGTTGAAGCACCCGCATCCTGTGCTGCCTTAAGCGTCGTATAATGAGAGCCGTCAAGCGCGATGAACCAGTTTGAGAAATCAATACCACCGGTTAACAGAGTGATGATCGGCATGATGATGTCATTTACGAGTGAATTGATGATGGACTGGAAAGCTCCGCCGATGATAACACCGACTGCAAGATCCATCACGCTGCCTCTTGAGATAAACTCCTTAAATTCCTTTACAAAATTTTTCATAGATGACCTCCTGACCTGATTATTTTGGCTTTTTATACCGTAAAAATGTGCATTTTTACATCTTCGCGGCTATATCGGAAAACATTTTATAAATTCTTAATAATTATATATTTCATTGCTCGTTTTAGCAAGGTTATGTTTCCGGTATTTTTGAGATTATATTTTTATTGATCCTGTGTAAGAAGAATGCCGAGCATAACAGGGACATAAGTTCTGCTATCGGGAAGCTCCACCATACAAGGTCCAGTCCTCCGATCTTTGCGAGTATATATGCGGCGGGTATCAGAACTACAAGCTGCCTAGCTATCGATACTATCAGGCTGTACACTCCGTTACCGAGCGCCTGGAAGGAAGAGCCTGCAATGATGCAGAACCAGGCTAACAGAAAATGAAAGGCGATCTGCCTTAGTGCCGGGACTCCGTACGTTAAAAGAGAAGGATCTCCCGTATTAAAGATAAGCAGAAGCCTGTCAGGGAAAACCTCGAAAAGGATGAATCCGAAGAGCATGAACCCAAGGGCGTATAACATGCCGCATTTTATCACCCCGATGACGCGGCTTCGTTTCTGAGCTCCGTAATTGTACGCGATGATCGGGATAAGAGCATTATTCATGCCAAACAGGGGCAGGAAGAATAAACTCTGCAGCTTGAAATATACCGTGAATACCGCAACGCTGGCTTCGTTCAGGCTTACAAGGATTTTGTTCATGCTATAGGTCATTATTGAACCGATAGACTGCATTATAATTGAAGGAACTCCCACTACATAGATCCGTTCTACTATGTAAGGGTTTACCCTGAAGCCTTTGAAGCTTATTTTGATCTCCGGGTTTTTAGTCTGGTTAAAATAGAGTGCGATAATGCCCGCTATGATCTGCCCGATTATGGTGGCTATGGCAGCACCCGCGACCTTGAGCTCGGGAAGGCCGAAGTACCCGAAGATAAGTATGGGATCCAGAATAATATTTATAATTGCGCCGCTCATCTGGGTTATCATGGAATATATGGTCTTGCCTGTGGACTGTAAGAGCCTCTCGAAGAGAAACTGCGAGAATATCCCTATGGAACCCATGCTGACTATCCTTAAGTACTGTGTTCCGTAGCTGAGGGAAAGCCCGGTTCCACCCTGTGAACGGATAAGTGTCTCGGGCAGGAAAATACCTGCTATAAAGAAAATGGCAAAGCAGACCGCATAACAGAAAACACCGTTTTCGGCTATCCTGTTTACATTTTTATAATCCTTTTCACCAAGGGCTTTTGAAAGCATGGCGTTCATTCCGACGCCGGTACCTCCGGCAAAGGCTATGATCAGGGTCTGAAACGGGAAGGCCATGCCTACCGCCACCAAAGCATCTGTTCCCGCGCTTCCCATGCTTCCTACATCGGTTATCCTTGCGACAAAGATGCTGTCGACAATATTGTAAAAGGCCTGGACGAGCATGGAGGCGATCATCGGAAGCCCGAGGCTCAGCAAAAGTTTATTGACGGGCTCGGTTCCCATCCGGTTTTCTATAAATACTTCTTTCTCCTTATCCACAATAGTATCCCTTTTTTGTTTAAATTTTCAGGGAAACGCTGATTAAAGCGTTTCCGCGCCAAACGCGCGGGGCGAAGCCACTTCCTATACGGTAAGCATTCTTGATTATATAAGGATTTAGGTATAAAATCAAGGCTGTCGGCAATAACTGCCGCGCCGATCTATGAAGTAAAATAATGTGCTTTGAGTGTGCTTGGGGAAACGCTGATTAAAGCGTTTCCAGCGCGAAAATCAATTCGACATCTGTTTACAAATGTCGGGTTCGGTCTTCAGACTGGATCATTTCCATGGTAACAAAGAAAGACGGGGAAACGGTTCAACAGAACTTTCACGGGAGATTATATGATGGGCAGCCTGTATGCTGATATCATTGTAAATATTATAAACGATTCCTTAGATAAGACCTTCCAGTACAGGATCCCCGAGGAGCTTTCAGGGGAAGCTTCGGTTGGGGCCTATGTGATGATCCCGTTCGGAAAGGGCAACAAGCTTATAGGAGGCTATATCCTTGCGATTTCCGACAAACCGAAGATAGAAGAGGAAAAGATAAAGCAGATCGATTCCGTAGTGCTTGATAACGAGCTGGCGGAGGGAAGGCTTATAAGGCTTGCGGAGTTTATCAGGAACCGGTACGGCTCGACCATGATACAGGCTCTGAAAACCGTATTTCCGGTAAAAAAGAGAACCAAAAACAAGGAAATGACGAGCCTTAAACTGGTTATATCGGAAAATGAAGCAAAGGAGCTTCTTAATGAATTTGAAAAAAAACACAGGACAGCAAGGGCCAGGCTTCTTGGAGCCCTTCTTGAAAACGGGACGCTTGATAAAAGACTGGTAACCGGGAAATTAAATATCTCCTCCTCCGCTATAAAAGCGATGTTGGAGCAGGGCATCGTCAAGGAGGAATCCGAGCGGGTTTACCGGAATTTTAAGACGGATATCAGGCCGTCTGAAGGAGTAAGTCTAAACAGTGAGCAGGCCGGGATAGCGTCGGCGATAATCAATGATTACAAAAAAGGGAAACGGGACATCTGTCTTATAAGGGGGGTCACTGGAAGCGGTAAGACAGAGATTTATATGGAAATAATCTCTGAGGTTGTAAAGAGCGGCAGACAGGTTATTGTACTGATACCTGAGATCGCCCTCACCTTCCAGACTCTTATGAGATTTTACAGACGCTTCGGCGACAGAGTATCAACTCTTCATTCAAAGCTTTCAGAGGGCGAACGCTATGATCAGTTCGAGAGAGCGAGAAAGGGAGAGATATCCATAATGATCGGTCCGCGGTCTGCTCTGTTTACACCGTTTTCGGATGTGGGCCTCATCGTTATAGACGAAGAGCATGAGAATTCCTATAAGAGCGAGAAGAGCCCGAAATATCATGCCAGAGATGTGGCGGCAGAGCTTTGCAGGTTGTCCGGGGCCACTCTAATACTGGGATCTGCTACTCCTTCGGTTGAATCTTATTTTGAGGCTGAACAGGGGAGGTATAAGCTGTATACTATAGAAAAGAGGGCAAAGGATGGCGCGGCGCTCGCTGAGACCGAGGTCGTTGATCTGAGGGAGGAGTTTAAAGCAGGCAACAGATCTGTTTTTTCACGATCGCTTAAAGAGGGAATCGAACAAAGGCTTGAAAGGAACGAGCAGATAATGCTGTTTCTGAACAGGCGTGGATATTCGGGCTTTATTTCCTGCCGCTCCTGCGGGCATGTCGTTAAATGCCCTCACTGTGATGTCGCACTTTCCAGGCATGCAAACGGGAAGCTCGTCTGCCACTATTGCGGCTATGAAACGGCTGATATAAAGAACTGTCCCGAATGTGGTTCGGCTTATATAAGCGCTATGAAGGCCGGGACCGAACAGATCGAGGAATATACAAAAAAGCTTTTTCCATATGTAAAGACCCTCCGTATGGACGCTGATACGACAAGGAAAAAGGACGATTATGAAAAGATACTGAGTCAGTTTGCGAACAGAGAGGCGGATATTCTTATAGGAACTCAGATGATAGTAAAGGGGCATGATTTTCCGTACGTTACACTGGTGGGGATACTGGCTGCGGATATGTCCCTGTTCGTAAACGACTACAGGGCTTCGGAGCGTACGTTCCAGCTGCTTACACAGGCTGCCGGAAGGGCAGGAAGGGACAGGCTTAACGGTAAGGTGGTCATACAGACTTATAACCCGGAGCATTACAGCATAGTATCCGCTTCAAAACAGGACTATAATATGTTCTATAATGAAGAGATCGCTTTCAGGAAGCTTCTTGATTATCCTCCGGCCGGGCATCTGTTAGTGGTCTTTGTGGAAGCGGGCCGGGAGGAAACAGCGGTCTCTTATACTGACCATTTGGCAGAAATGGTAAATGATGCTATAATAAACAGATATGGCGGAATCAAAGTGAGGAGGATCGGCCCTGCGGACGCTTCCATAAAGAAGCTTAACGATATATACAGGAGAGTGATGTATGTAAAATGCCCCGATCTTTCTGTCCTGACCGCCATTAAAGATGAACTGTTTTTTTATGACAGGGAAAGAAAGAATGAGTCTAAAGGGAAATGGGCGGGAGCAAGGCTCAGCTTTGATCTCGACCCGATGAGCGGATACTGAGGATATTTAAAAAGAAAGGCAGAATATGTTAAATGGCGCTTAGAACAATAAGGATTATTGGGGATGACATCCTGAATAAAAAATGCAAGGAAGTAAAGGAGATGACTCCGAGGCTTCAGGAACTCATTGATGATATGTTCGAAACCATGTATGATGCTGACGGTGTTGGTCTTGCGGCTCCGCAGGTAGGGGTCCTTAAGAGGATAATCGTCGTAGATACGGGCGAGGATCCGCTCTGCCTCATCAATCCGATAATAGCGGACACAGATGGCGAGCAGGTTGGCAACGAAGGTTGCCTCAGCGTTCCCGGAAAAACCGGACAGGTAACGAGACCGAACTATGTCAGGGTCCTTGGTTTTGACAGGGAAATGAAGCCTGTAGAAATTGAGGCGACTGAGCTTAAGGCCAGGGCACTTATCCATGAGGCTGAGCATTTAGACGGCCACCTTTATGTTGAAAAGGTTGAGGGAAGGCTCATGGACGTTGATGAACTCGAAGAAACCGAAGAAGCCGGGGAGTAAGAGGATGAAAGCGTTATTCATGGGGACACCGGATTTCGCTTCCGGAATCCTTAATGCCCTGATACGTGCGGATATAGAGGTTGTCTGTGCGGTGACTCAGGAGGATAAACAAAGAGGCAGGGGCAAAGAGCTTTCTTTTACGGCCGTCAAAGAACTTGCCCTGGAAGAAGGTATAGAGGTTTTTCAGCCCCACAGGATCAAGGATGAAGAGTCTGTGTCAAAGCTAAAAGAATATGATGCGGATATTTTTATTGTCGCAGCCTACGGACAGATCCTGTCAAAAGAGATCCTTGATATGCCCAGGTACGGCTGTATCAATGTGCATGCATCCCTGCTCCCGAAATACAGAGGGGCTGCTCCGATACAGTGGGCCGTGATAAACGGGGACAGAAAAACAGGCATTACCATAATGCAGATGGACGAAGGCCTTGATACCGGGGATATACTTCTTCAGAAAGAGATCGGGATAAACGATGACGAGACAGGGGAGAGCCTGTTTGAAAGGCTTATGATCCTCGGCGAAGAAGCCGTGATCGAAGCCCTTAAACTGATAGAGGAAGGAAAGACGGATCCCGTAAAGCAGGATAGTGCGCTTTCAAGCTATGCACCCATGCTGTCAAAGGAAACCGGCCTGATCGACTTTTCGAAGGATGCCTGCACAATAGAAAGGCTTGTAAGAGGGCTTTATCCCTGGCCCGGAGCATATACATATTATGAGGGTAAGCTTTTGAAGATATTTTCTTCAGAGGTTGTAAAAAAGTCTGAAGAGCAGAGTGCTTTGCCTGATGACGTCAGGGAGCCTGCGGATCGGGGTTTTTCACCGGATGAGATCAATACAGCACCGGGTACTGTAGTTTCGATTGAGGACGGGATACTTGTAGCGACCGGAGACGGGCTGCTAAAGCTTAAGGAAGTGCAGCTTGCGGGTAAGAAAAGGATGGACGCTTCCGCTTTTCTCAGGGGATTTCGGATTGAAAAGGGCGGAATGTTTCAAAAACCGGAATAAATCAGTGATTATTGCCGAAAAGTTCTAAAAAGCAGAACTTTTCGGTCCCAAAGTTTTTTGAAGTAAAATAATCAGGGGACATAAATTATTGGTTTCAAAAAACTTTGTTAATAAGGATAGAGTTTGCTTACACAAACTCATTATTGCCGAAAATATGTAAAAAACACATATTTTCGGTCCCAAAGATTTTTAAAAAACAAAAATCTTTGTATGGATAGAGTTTGCTTACACAAACTCATTATTGCCGAAAATATGTAAAAAACACATATTTTCGGTCCCAAAGTTTTTTGAAGTAAAATAATAAGCGGACATAAAGTATTAGATTCAAAAAACTTTGTCAGGAGGTGATTTGTTATGTATTATGATGCTACTTATATTCTTGTGATCATCGGCGCTGTTATCGTACTTGCCGCTCAGGCGAAGGTAAAGAGCGCATTTAAGAAGTTTTCAAAGGTACAGAGCTCTGCCGGGATAACCGGGGCGGAGGCTGCGCAGAGGGCGCTGCATGATAACGGGATATATGACGTGACTGTTATGCATGTCCCCGGAGAGCTTACCGATCATTTCAATCCGGCTTCAAAGACGGTAAACCTTTCCGATTCGGTCTTTAGTTCGACTTCCGTTGCGGCGATCGCCGTGGCGACCCATGAATGCGGACATGCCATGCAGCATAACGAGGATTACTTCCCGCTCAGGATAAGAAGCGCTATAGTTCCCGCGGCTAACTTTGGCTCGAAGCTTGGAATGCCGATCCTTATAGCGGGGCTTATCTTCAGCTTCCATCCGCTTACATTCATCGGAGTGGTTCTTTTTACCCTGGGCGTCGCGTTTCAGATAGTCACCCTTCCGGTTGAGTTTGACGCGTCAAAAAGAGCTCTTGAATATTTACAGGGCAGCGGGATCGTGGATGAATCGGAGCTTGGCGGTTCCAAAAAAGTCCTGACTGCGGCGGCGCTCACCTACGTTGCCTCCGCGGCGGCAGCCATACTCACGCTTATCAGACTTATCCTTTTGTCCAGAGGAAGCAGGAGAAACGACTGATTTGAAAAGAGAAGCGTTCTCCAATGGGTCAAAGAAAAAAGCATTTATCAGGAGGATCGCTCTTGAAAGCCTGCTCCTTATCGATAAAAAGGGTGAAAAAAGTGACCAGGTTCTCGGAGCGGTGCTTTCAAAGTATTCATATCTTGACAGAAGAGATCTTTCCTATATTAACAGAGCCGTAAACGGCACTCTGGAGATGAGGCTCAAGCTTGACTATATCATAGAAAAGGAGAGCAAGGTCCCGATAAGAAAGTTAAAGCCGGTAGTTCTGGAGATTTTAAGGCTCAGTCTCTATGAGTTCTTCTATATGGACAGGATACCTGAGAGAGCTACGATCAGCGAAGCCTTGAGACTGTGCGACCTGAAAGGCCTTAGCGGGCTTAAGGGATACGTTAACGGAGTCCTTTCGGCAGTGTCACGAGACCGTAAGCTCTGGGATGAGGATAACGGGGAAAGCCTGTGGCCGAAAAGAAAGGACAGCCTTCTTAAATATCTTTCCGTAACCTGTTCGATGCCGTCTTTTATCACGGAAAGGCTTATAGGGCAATACGGGGAGGATATTGCTGAAACAGTGCTGAAGGATCAGCTTTCCGAAAGACCTGTGTATATAAGGACAAATGAAAGCAGGGTATCAAAGGATGAGCTTAAGGAGCTTCTCCGGAAAGAAGGCATAGAAGCGGAAGATGCCCCGTATCCTGAAACGGCGCTTATCATAAAGCATAAGGAAAGGGCAGCTTCAAGTGAAGCCTTTAAAAACGGACTCTGTTTTATATCTGACATTGGTGCCATGCTGGCTGTCAGCCTTTCGGGAATAAAAAGCGGAGACAGGGTCATGGATGTCTGCGCGGCACCCGGAGGAAAGACCTGTCACGCACTTGATATCCTGAACGGGAGCGGATACCTGCTGGCAAGGGATATTTCTGAAAAGAAACTTGAACTGATCAGGGAAAACATAGAAAGACAGGGCTTTAAGACCAAATACCGGATCGAGGCACATGATGCGCTTACGCGGTCTCCGGAGCTTTATGAGAGCTTCGATGTTCTGATAGCAGACCTTCCCTGTTCGGGCTTAGGCGTCATGGGAAGAAAAAAGGATATAAAATACAGGCTTAAAGAGGAGGACTTTTCAGCGCTTGCAAAACTCCAGAAGGAAATCCTTAAAGTCTGTACCGATTATATAAAGCCCGGCGGTACGCTGATGTTCTGTACCTGTACCATAGACAGAGAGGAAAACGAGGATAATTACGACTTTATCATAAGAGAACTGCCTTTTGAGCCGGTTTCGTTGAGCTCTGTCCTTCCGGAAGGACTTGAATGCGAAAGCCCGGACAGGGGATATATACAGCTGTTTCCGGGAATACACGGCTCGGATGGTTTTTTTATCGCAAGGTTTAGGAAAATTGGAACATACAAATAAATCAGATATAAGGAGCCTTTTACATTCTGAGCTTGAAGAAATTATCATAAATATGGGGCATAAGCGCTACAGGGCGGATCAGATCTTTGACTGGCTCCATAAAAAGCGTGTTGAAAACTACGGGGAAATGTCAAATATTCCTGCGGCGCTTATAAATGAGCTGTCAGAAGACTTTATGATATATCCTGTTACGAAAGAGCTCGTAAAAAGCTCTGAGCTTGACGGGACAAAGAAATACCTCTTCAGGCTTTATGACGGGAATATAATAGAAAGCGTGCTCATGAGGTATGAGCACGGAAACAGCGTGTGCGTGTCCTCACAGGCCGGCTGCAGGATGGGCTGCAGGTTCTGCGCTTCGACGATCGAAGGGCTTGCAAGAAACCTGACAGCGGGAGAGATGCTCGGTCAGGTGTACGGAATAATAAAGGATACGGGAGAACGGGTTTCCAATGTCGTGATAATGGGTTCGGGGGAGCCTCTCGACAATTACGAAAGCTCGGTTTCCTTCATAAGACTTCTTAATTCCGAATCGGGGCTGAATATAAGCCAGAGGAACATAACCCTTTCAACCTGCGGTATTCTGGAAGGGATAAAAAGGCTTAAGGAAGAAAACCTGAGTATTACACTGGCGGTATCCCTGCATGCGGCTTTTGATGAAAAGCGCAGGGAATTGATGCCCATAGCTGACAGTTATGCTATCGACGAGCTTATCGAGGCCTGCCGTGATTATTACGAGGGAAGAAACAGGCGCCTTACTTTTGAGTACAGTCTTATCAAAGGCTTTAATGACGGAAATGAGGATGCGGACAGGCTTTCAGAGCTTTTATACGGTCTTAATGCGCATGTAAACCTCATTCCCGTAAATCCCGTCCGTAAAGAGCCGGATACGGGCGGAGATCATGAGACCGCAGAACAAAAAGGCACAGAAAACAGAACCGCTCGCGGAATTATACTCAGAGAGCCGGAAGCAGCCGAGGTCAGGGCATTTCAAAATAAACTTGATAAAAATCATATTAATGTTACTATTAGGAGAGAGCTTGGACGTGATATTGACGGGGCCTGCGGACAGCTCAGAAGGCATTATCTGAATAGTTTTTAAGAAGTGCCATTATAAAATCAAAATCTTTGATAAGGAGCAATGCGGTGCTGAAGATTTACGCTAAAACAGATATTGGCAGAAGAAGGGATATGAACCAGGACAGTTATTTCTTCTGCGAAATGCCTTTGGGCAATCTTCCGAATCTGTTTGTCGTTGCAGACGGAATGGGCGGGCACAGCGCCGGAGATTACGCTTCGCTATGTACTGTCAGGACTATCGAACATGAAGCCATGATGTCGGAGGATACCGAACCTGTACGGATAATGAAGGGGGCAATAGAGGCCGCTAATGCCGAGGTACATAAAAAGGCCCTGGAGGATGAGTCCTACAGCGGAATGGGGACTACGGTCGTGGCCGGCTGTGTGATCGATGATATCCTTTATGTGGCAAATGTCGGAGATTCAAGGCTCTATATCATAAACGACGAAATAATGCAGATAACGAAGGATCATTCCCTCGTTGAGGAGATGGTCAGGAGCGGAGAACTTTCAAAGGATGAAGCCAGATCCCATCCTGACAGGAATATCATTACAAGAGCAGTGGGGGTTCTTGATGATATCGATATCGATTTTTTTGAGGTAGATCTTAGAGAAGGGGATATTCTCCTGCTTTGCTCTGACGGACTTACCAATATGGTGGAGGAAGAGGAGATATTAAAGATAGTAAGTGAGAGTGAAGATCTTAAGGGGTGTGCGGACAGACTGATAAAAATGGCCAATCATAACGGGGGAAAGGATAATGTTACGGTCATTTTAGTCGATCCGTTTTATGATGAGGTGGAGATATGATAGTTCCGGGGACTATGTTAGGCGGGCGGTACGAGGTTATCGAACTGATCGGCACCGGAGGCATGGCCAATGTATACAAGGCCATCGACAGGAAACTCAACAGGGAAGTAGCCATCAAGGTGCTGAAAGAGGAGTATTCCTCCAATAAGAACTTTGTATCCAAATTTAAAGCGGAGGCTCAGGCAGCTGCCGGGCTCATGCACCCGAATATAGTAAACGTATATGATGTGGGAGATGAAAACGGGCTCTATTACTTTGTAATGGAACTTGTAGACGGTATCACCCTCAAAAATTATATAGAAAAAAAGATCCGGCTTTCGGTAAAGGAAGCCGTAAGCATAGCTATTCAGGTCTCTATGGGTATAGAGGCCGCTCATAACAAGGGGATAATCCACAGGGATATCAAGCCTCAGAATATAATAATATCAAGGGACGGGAAGGTCAAAGTCGCGGATTTCGGTATAGCAAGGGCTGCTACCAGCGATACCATTACGACTCATGCAATGGGTTCCGTTCATTATACCTCGCCGGAACAGGCCAGGGGAGGATATTCGGACGCGAAAAGCGATATTTATTCCATCGGTATAACGCTGTTTGAAATGGTGACCGGAAGAGTGCCTTTTGACGGAGAGACGACCGTCTCTATTGCCATCAAGCATATCCAGGAAGAAATGCCTTCGCCCAGGATGTATGTGGCGGAGATGCCCGTATCAGTAGAACAGATCATATTTAAGTGTACCCAGAAGAATCCTGACAGAAGATATATGAACATCACGGAGCTGATAAATGATTTAAAGCGCTCCCTGATCAATCCTGACGAAAATTTCGTGGTCATCCAGGATGCGGCAAGCAATGCCGGGACAAGAACGATCACTGAAAAAGACAGGCAGGAGATAATGCGGTCGACAAAGGATCCCATGCAGGAAAGCTACAGGGACCAGATGTATCAGAACCAGGCGTACTCAGGCCGACCGGCGCCTAATCCTTATCAGGGCGAGATTCCCGGGATGCAGGATCAGTATCCCATGCGTCAGAGAAATGACGCGCACCCCCAGGAACAGCCCATGAACGACCGTCGTCCGCGATATAATGGACCTCAGGCGAATCAGGCACCGAATTTATATCCGGGGGAGATTCCCGCTCAGCAGATGCCAAATCCGTATATGGCGGATCCTCAGTATGTCCAGATGCAGGGACCCTATCCTCCCGATCCTGCTCAGCAGATGCAGAATCCATATCCCGTGGATCCGGCCATGCAGCATAATAACCAGCAGCAATATGTAAAGCCGCAACAGCAGATGAGACCTCAGATCGAGCTTCCTACGGTAGAGGAACTTGAGGATGACGGGGATGAAGAGATGATAGATTTTCTTTTTACCCCTAAGCTTGTCAATCAGAAAAGAACAGAGGAAGTAAAACCCGATACCGAGGAAGAATCTTCCCGGAAGAATACAAGGACACGGAACAAAAAGAAAAGCAAGGCCCAGGAAAAGAAGGAAAGAAAGGAACAGGAAAGAGCAGAGAAGGAAGAAAGATTACGCACCGAAAGGGAAGCCAGAGAGCTTGAGAAAGCGGAAAGAGAATTAGAGCGTGATGAAAGGAAACGCCTGAAACAGAAGAATAAAGAAGAAACCTATATGGAGACCAGGGATGAGGGGGATGTGGACCCGAAGATGGAGGGTATCATGTCTTTCCTCCTGATAGTTGCCGCAGTAGTTATAGCCCTGGTTGCGGTTTTTGTCGTCGGAAGGGCCATGGGGCTGTTTAGTGCCACCCCGCTCAGCAAAATCGCGGAAGGGATGGTCGAAACGCCTTCGGTTGTGGGGCTCAGCCTTGATGAAGCGTCTGCAGTCTTAAAAAAAGCGGGACTTACGGCAAAGGCGTCCTACAAGGAATCCACGGTTTACGAAAAAGATTATATTTCCGAACAGTCGCCTGCGGCCGGAGAGGCCATAGAAGAGGGAGGAGTGCTTGATCTTGTGGTTTCAAGCGGAAAGGTCGCAGCCGCTGAAGGCGAGGGTGAGGGCGATAACGAAAGCGATATTAAGATGATAGAGGTTCCGAACGTAGTTGGACTGTTAAAAGCCGAGGCAAGAGTTTCTCTCGAGAACGAGGAGTTCAAGGTCTTAGAAGAAGAAGTGGATGATCCCACTGCCGACATGAATTCCGTAGTAAGGCAGTCTCCGGAGTCGTTAGCGACCGCTCCTTTGGGAAGCGAGGTCACTATTTACATATGCACAGGAAGGCCCGTAAAAGAGGTAGTCGTTCCCGACCTGAACGGAAAGACTTTGGAAGAAGCCAAGGTTATTTTAGATGAAACCGGCCTCACTTATGCAAATGTAAATGAAGAGCCAAATGATACCGTGGCGAAAGGAATCGTCATAGCTCAGGGCGTACCTGCGGGCACGACGGTAAATGAGGGTGATAATGTGGATCTTAAGGTAAGTTCCGGTCCCATTACTTATTCCTGTAACTTTAATATACAGGCCCCTGCAGATTATCTTGCCGGAACTGAGGCGATAATAGTACTTGTCAATGCCGCAGGGGTCGAGCTTGGAAGGTTTTCAACGGTAGTATTTCCTTATAATCTTGTGCAGAGCGGAATAACGGGAAGTGATTCCGGCGCAGTTACGGTGACCTATATAAACCTTGCGGCGGAATACACTACGACTGCTCCGGTAGCCGTGACCTTTAACAGGGAATAGCGGCATGCGGGGGAGGATAATAAAAGGGATCGCGGGTTTCTATTATGTGTTTGCCGAGGATGGAGAGACCTATGCCTGCAAGGCCAAAGGGATTTTCAGACTGACCGGTATAAAGCCTTTGGTCGGAGACTATTGCGAGATAGATATCACTGACACAAAGGATATGGAAGGAAGCATAAATGCTATAATTCCCAGAAAGAGTGAGCTTATAAGGCCGAACGTCTCCAATGTGGATCAGGCGTTGATAGTCTTTTCGGTCACTTACCCCGAACCCAATCTGATGATGCTTGATAAACTTCTGCTTCAATATGCCTTGAACGGGCTTTCATCGGTGATCTGCTTCAGCAAGACAGATCTAGCAGATGAAAATTCGATATTTGAACTGAAGGAAGTTTATGAACACTCCTCTTATCCCACGGTTTTTATCTGTTCCATAAACGGAGAAGGGATCCCTGAGCTTAAAGAACTGCTGAAGGGCAGGACCACAAGTCTTGCGGGGCCGTCAGGGGTCGGGAAATCCACGCTCATAAACTGTCTCCAGGATAAGATATACTCAGAAACAGGAAGCCTTAGCAGGAAAACCGAGCGAGGGAAGCAGACCACAAGACATTCCGAGATAATACCGATAGATCAGGAAACCTTTATAATGGACACACCTGGGTTCTCCTCCTTTGAACTGTTCGGTATGGATCCGTGGGATCTCAGCGCATACTATCCTGAGTTTGACACAGGTTTCGAATGTTATTATTCGCCATGCTCCCATACCCATGAGCCCGGCTGTAAGATCAAGGAGGCCGTTGAAAACGGGGAAATAAACAAAACCCGGTATCAGAATTACTCGGCTATATTTGAGGAACTTAAAGAAAGGAAAAGGAGATTCTGATGATTCTGTTAGCGCCATCAATACTGTCTGCTGATTTCGCAGAGCTGGGAAGCAATATAAAAAAAGCTGAGGAGGCGGGAGCCGATTACATACATTTTGATGTGATGGACGGAATGTTTGTACCGAATATCTCCTTCGGACTTCCTGTTCTTCGTTCTGTCCGGAAGGTGACCGATCTGAAGTTAGATGTTCATCTTATGATCGAGGAACCGTCCAGATTCTTAAAGAATTTTAAAGAAGCCGGGGCGGATATAATAACTGTGCATGTGGAAGCCTGCAGCGATCTTCTCGGAACGGTCATGCAGATAAATGACCTGGGGATGCAGGCCGGGGTATCTGTAAAGCCGGACACGGATATATCCGTTCTGAGACCTCTCTACGGAAAGGCAAAAATGTTCCTTATCATGACTGTTGAGCCGGGGTTTGGCGGCCAAAAGCTTATCTTAAACTGCGTTGATAAGGTAAAAACACTGAGGAGAGAGCTTAAAGCCAACGGGCTCTTCACGGATATAGAAGTGGACGGAGGCATCACAAAGGAAAACGTAAAGCTTGTCCTTGATGCGGGCGCTAATGTGATAGTGATGGGCTCTTCGGTGTTTAAAGGGGATATAAAGGAAAACGTCAGGTATTTCAAAGGGATTTTCAGGGAATATTAAACATTCCTGCGGCAGATGTAATCAAGAAGGAAATGATCCGATCAAAGATCGGATAAACAGGGAAAAAGGACATCTGCCGGATGATATAAAGGGGAGATTGATAAATGAATAATTATATCAAGATAGCCAGGCCGGATCACTGGGTGAAGAACGCATTCATCATACCCGGAACGGCAATAGCCATGCTGCTTACGGACACGCCTTTTTCCGGTGATCTTCTGCTTAAATTCATAACTGGATTTTTTGCGACATGTTTCATTGCTTCCGCCAATTATGTGATCAATGAATGGCTTGACGCGGAGTTTGACAGGTTTCATCCGACTAAGAAATATCGCCCGGTTGTTTCGGAAAACATGAAATTCTCCCTGGTTATGCTGGAATATGCCGTTTGTATACTGATCGGCGTAATCCTTTCGCTCCTTGTAAACAGATATTTCCTGTATATGGAATTATGGCTCCTTATTATGGGAGTGCTTTATAATGTAAAACCGGCAAGGACAAAGGATCTTCCCTACGTTGATGTTCTTTCGGAATCCATCAATAATATGATAAGGCTTCTTCTGGGCTGGTTTATCGTAACGACTGCTTTTATCCCTCCCTCCAGTATTCTGATAGGCTATTGGATGGGCGGGGCCTTCCTCATGGCAACCAAGCGGTTTGCGGAGTACCGCATGATAGGAGATCCCTCGCAGGCGGGGCTTTACCGCAGATCCTTTAAATACTATACCGAGCAGTCGCTTTTGATCTCAGCGTTCTTTTACGCTATGAGCTCGACCTTCTGCATAGGTATCTTTCTGTTAAAATACAGGATTGAATACCTTATTACAGTTCCGTTTATTATCGGCCTGTTCTGTTTTTATCTCTATATTGCCTATAAGCCTGATTCGGCAGCCCAGAAGCCTGAAAAGCTCTATCGCGAGAAGCCGCTTATTATTTATCTGGCTTTTCTGGTAGTGCTTTTTCTTGTTCTGACTTTCGTTGATATCCCGGCGCTTTCGATATGGAGCGACGCATGGATGTTTGAGACATGAGTATGGCGACAAAACACAGATCATTACTATCATACAGGGCCGTCGTCTGGGATCTCGACGGCACTCTTTATTTTCAGAAAAAGATGCGTCTCATAATGGCGGCAGAGCTTGTAAAATTTTATCTTCTGCATCCGTTTCGCATAAAGGAGCTTTTAGCCGTAAGAAAATTCAGAAAGATACGGGAAAATTGGCATGAGACAGAGGTTTCCGAAAAAACGCCGGGGACAGAAGAAGGACTTGCCGGGCAGCAATATGCCTATACGGCTTCCCTGCTTAAAATGTCCAAAGAGGAAGTAAAGGATGCCGTGGAGGAATGGATATACAGAAGGCCTCTTGAATATATAAGAAGATGCCGCGACGATGAGGCTGCGGGGATATTTGACCTGCTTAAGAAGCATGGGATTTCATGCTTTATTTTTTCTGATTATCCGATTGCCGATAAGCTTGAAGCACTTGGCCTTTCCGCCGACGGATATTATGAGGCGACGGACGAAAGGCTCGGAGTATTAAAGCCCGATCCCAAAGGACTGAAGCTTATCATGGCCGATCACGGATACGGCGCTTCCGATATCATTATGATAGGAGACCGTGACTCAAGGGATGGAGAAGCCGCAAGGAGGGCAGGCTGTGATTATCTGATCCTGTCTTCCTCAAAAAAAATAAGGAATGAGCAGTATAAAGCGCTGCTTGCCTGAACAGCCTTTTACTCATCCTGTATGTATGACGGCTTTTCTGGCTGTTTCGGTTTTTTTGAAAAATATTCCACCTGTGCGGTTGGATAGCTCTTGCAATCCAACCCACCACATACATTCGCAAAACCGCCCGCTTTGCGTGCTTAAAGATTTGCTTCGCAAATCGTTTTGCTCATTTAAAGGTGGGTTGCTCGTGTATGATAATATCTGCCTTGCTGCAGGCAGCATGCAGATATTATCATACATGTCAACCGCACAGGTGGAAAATATTCCGGATAAAGGGGTTAGAAATGGGAAAATATGATTTTGACAAAATGATCGACAGAAGAAATACGGACTCAGAAAAATGGTCTGTTTCCGATAATGAGCTCCCGATGTGGGTCGCGGACATGGACTTTGAGGTAGTTCCGGAGGTGAAAGAGGCTTTGATAAAAAGGATCGGCCAGGGTGTTTACGGCTATCCCTCTATCCCGAAGGAATGGGCGGGTTCATACAGGAAATGGTGGGAAGAGCGCCATCATGTCAGGATAGATGAAAGCTGGCTCATCTTCGGACTTGGAGTGAATTTTATAAATTCAAGCATAATAAAAAGATTTACTGCCCCCGGCGAAGGGGTTGTGGTCCTGTCACCTGTTTATGTAGGCTTTTACCATATCATCAGGGGTGATGACAGGGAGGTGATAGAGAGCAGGCTTATCTACGATAAGGCACAGGGTACATGGGAGATAGATTTTGACGATCTTAAGGAAAAGCTTTCGGGTGACAACGCGAAGCTTATGCTCGTATGCAATCCCCATAATCCGGTTGGAAGGATATTAAGCAGGGAAGAACTTGAGAAAATAGCTGGGCTCTGTAATGAGCGTGGCATCGTAATGATCTCCGATGAGATACACTGTGATATTACAGATCCCGGAACCGAATACGTATCCGCCCTGTCTCTGGATGAGGAGCTTAGGAAGAATCTCATCGTGGCAATATCCCCGACCAAGGCCTTTAACCTTGCGGGCATTCAGACGGCGGCGGCCGTGGTTCCTGATCTGAAGCTCAGGAAAAAAGTATACAGATCCCTTTCGGCAGACGAGATAAACGTTCCCAATATTTTA
This sequence comes from Lachnospiraceae bacterium, assembly GCA_024684065.1. The sequence goes on along the minus strand of JAIKXO010000348.1, from coordinate 25,010 downwards.
TCCGCCGATGCAGCTGTCGCAGCCTTTACCTGCGGAGGAGACTGGCTTTTGGAATTTAACGAATATGTATATGAGAACAAAAAGACCGCCCTTGCCTATATTGAGAAAAATATCCCGGGGGTCCGGGTTACGAGATCGGATTCCACATATCTGCTATGGCTTGACTGCGGGGAGTATGGCATAAGGGCCGGTGAGCTCTCCGAAAGACTAAGGAAAGAAGCGGGATTATTCCTTAATTCCGGGGAGACCTTCGGGTCGGGAGGCGAATATTTCCTGAGGATGAATATAGCCTGCCCGAGAGAGAGGCTCCTTGACGGGTTGTCAAGGCTTGAAAAGGGGTTGAGCTCTATAAAAGAGAGGGCGTGAAACGCTATAAAAAGTGCTTGCAATAATTCCGGATACAATATATAGTTAAATAGTTGATTTGGGAAAGACCGATCTTTGTCGGCCTTTCCCTGGTAATACGTCGATTTACGAAGTAAATCGTGCGTTTTGGCATGACCAATAATTTCAACCAGAGCACGGTGCATACCGCCGCGAAACAAAAAGGAGGGGAAAATGAAAAAGTATGTTGCGGAATTGATCGGAACCTGCGCCCTTGTAATACTCGGGTGCGGAACAGCCATGTTGGTGGGGTGCGACGCTCAGAGCGGATCGGGATATCTGCTCACTGCGCTTGCCTTTGGACTCACTATCGTAGGAATGGCGTATTGCATCGGAAATATCTCCGGCTGCCATATTAATCCTGCGGTCTCTCTCGGGGTGTTCTTAAGAGGAGGAATCAATAAAAAGGATTTCATCGGCTATATCATAGCCCAGTGTATCGGTGCCCTTGTGGGTTCGGTTCTTTTGGCTCTTATCTTCAGTCTCGGTAACGTTGAGGATAAGACGGGTGCTTTAGGCAGCAACGGTCTTGCGGGTGTTAACGGCAGTGTTGCGGCAGGCCTGCTTGTAGAGATAATCCTTACATTCCTCTTTGTTATGGTGATTTTAGGCGTAACCTCGGAGAAATTTAAGCACGGAAGCTTCGGAGGACTTATTATCGGTCTTTCTCTTACCCTTGTCCATATCCTGGGTATCGGCCTTACCGGCACATCGGTAAATCCCGCCCGTTCCTTCGGACCTGCGATAATTGCCGCTATAGGCGGAGTTACCGATCCCATCAAGTCTCTGTTTGTATTCATCGTAGGCCCGCTTATCGGCGGAGCTCTTGCAGCTATTGTTTACGGTATACTGGAAAAAGAATAAGAACAAGCCGGCTGAAAGGAGAGATCAATGAGTGGAGTTATGGAGAAGTTCAGGCTTGACGGTAAGGTCGCCTGGATCACGGGCGCTTCCTACGGTCTGGGGCTTGCGTATGCGACGGCTTTTGCCGAGGCAGGCGCAAAGATAGTATTTAACGATATTAATGAGGAGCTTGTTGACCGAGGCCTTTCCGAGTATAAAAAACTCGGGATCGATGTTTACGGGGCTGTCTGTGATGTAACAAAGGAGGACGATGTAAAGAAGTTTGTCGCCGATGTGAAGGAAAAGCTCGGAAGCATTGATATTCTCGTAAATAATGCGGGTATCATCAAAAGAATCCCGATGACCGAAATGAGCTTAGAACAGTGGAATCAGGTGATCGATGTCGATCTTACGGGACCCTTTATCTGCTCGAAGGCAGTGCTGCCTGACATGATAAAAAAAGGCTCCGGAAAGATAATAAATGCCTGTTCTATGATGAGCGAACTCGGAAGGGAGACAGTTTCGGCTTATGCCGCCGCCAAGGGAGGCCTGAAGATGCTGACAAAGAACATCTGTTCTGAATACGGTCAGTACAATATCCAGTGCAATGCCATAGGCCCCGGCTATATCGCAACGCCGCAGACTGCTCCGTTACGTGAAAAACAGGCAGACGGTTCTATGCATCCGTTTGACCGTTTTATAAGGAGCAAGACCCCTGCACAGCGCTGGGGAAAAACAGAGGATCTTATGGGACTTGCGGTGTTCCTTGCATCCCCGGCCTCTGATTTCATTAACGGGCAGGTGATATATATTGACGGCGGTATTCTTGCCTACATCGGGCAGGATCCCGGAAACCTTGATGAATCAAAATTCCAGGCTGAAGATGAGTCTGATATTCAGGTAAATGACGGCTGATAAGCAGCAACCTGTAAGACTTCGGGAATTAAAAGCAGAAAGAATAAATAGGACGGTTCCGATTGACTGATTTGACGGTCGGAACCGTTCTTTTTTGACACTCAATAATGAAAAACACCGATAAATCATTTCCTTTTGCACTATACCTTGTATCTGGTTCTTGATTTTTTTACTATATATTGCTATACTAATCCTGTTTATCGGACACATGGCCCTTTTTTCGTTATCGGGCTGTCTTTTTTAATGATATCCAAAAGAAGCGTTTAGGGGAGCGCTCCATGAATCGGATCGGCACGAACTAAAGTTCGTGCCTAAGCGCACGATTTACAAGGAAATGATTCGATCTTACGATCGAATCGGCACGAACTAAAGTTCGTGCCTAAGCGCACGATTTGCTCCGCAAATCGGCGCAGTTTCGCAAATCGGCGCAGTTTCGCAAATCGGCGCAGATTCGTTTCTGAATGATTGAGAGGGGAATCCATATGAGCAGTTCTAATGCACGGCCCGCAGAAAGCGGGTCCGCATATGATGCTTCCAGCATTACGGTCTTAGAAGGGCTGGAGGCAGTCAGGAAAAGGCCCGGTATGTATATCGGATCCGTTACCACCAAGGGCCTTAATCACCTTATATATGAAATTGTAGATAATGCGGTGGACGAACACCTTGCGGGATTTTGCGACAGGATCACGGTGGTGCTTGAACGGGACGGTTCTGCCACCATTAGCGATAACGGCAGGGGTATCCCTGTGGGGATGCATGAAAAAGGAGTCAGTGCGGAAAGGATCGTAATGACTACACTTCATGCCGGAGGAAAGTTTGATTCTTCTTCGTATAAGACCAGCGGAGGGCTCCATGGCGTGGGCTCATCTGTCGTGAACGCATTGTCCGTTTATCTTGATATTGAGATCAGAAGAGACGGTAAGGTCTACCATGACCGCTATAACAGGGGAGAGCCCGTGGTCGAGCTTATCGACGGTCTCCTTCCGGTCATCGGGAATGCCAGGGGAACAGGCACCAAAATTAATTTTCTCCCTGATGATACCATATTTGAAAAAACCAGGTTTAAGGAAGAGGATATCAAAAGCCGCCTTCATGAGACAGCCTATTTAAATCCGCGTCTCACGATAGTTTTTAAAGATCTCAGAGGCGAAGCGCCGGAGGAGATCACTTTTAATGAGCCAGACGGGATAATCGGGTTCGTTAAGGATATAAACAAAAATGAAGAGGCCGTATGTTCACCGGTATTCTTCAAGGGGGAAGCTGAGGGCATACAGGTCGAGGTGGCGTTTCAGTATGTGAATGAATTTCATGAAAATGTCCTTGGTTTCTGCAATAATATATATAATTCCGAGGGCGGGACACATCTTACGGGGTTTAAGACGGTCTTCACCAATGTAATGAACAATTATGCCAGAGAATTGGGGATTCTCAAAGATAAGGACCAGAATTTTACAGGCGCCGACATAAGGAACGGGATGACCGCCGTTGTTTCGATAAAGCATCCGGATCCCCGCTTTGAGGGGCAGACAAAGACCAAGTTGGATAATCAGGATGCGGCAAAGGCTGTTGCAAAGGTTACCGGCGATGAACTGGTGCTTTATTTTGACAGAAACGTTGAGGAAATAAAGTCCGTTCTTTCCTGCGCGGAGAAGGCAGCCAGGATCCGGAAATCAGAGGAAAAAGCCAAAACGAACATGCTGACAAAGCAGAAGTATTCCTTTGATTCCAATGGAAAGCTCGCAAACTGTGAGAGCCGGGACGCATCAAAATGCGAGATTTTCATAGTGGAGGGTGATTCAGCCGGCGGAAGCGCAAAAACTGCCAGGGACCGCTCCTATCAGGCAATACTTCCGATAAGGGGAAAGATACTCAATGTCGAAAAGGCCACCATTGACAAGGTACTTGCCAATGCCGAGATCAAGACCATGATAAACGCTTTCGGATGCGGTTTCTCGGAGGGTTATGGAAACGACTTTGATATCACGAAGCTTCGTTATGATAAGATAATAATTATGGCTGATGCCGACGTGGACGGGGCGCATATCTCGACGCTCCTTCTTACCCTGTTTTACAGGTTCATGCCGGAGCTTATCTACGAGGGACATGTATATATCGCGATGCCACCCCTGTATAAGGCAATGCCTCAGAGAGGGGAAGAGGAGTACCTTTATGATGATAAGGCACTCTCGGAATACAGAAAGCACCATAAGAATTTTACCCTTCAGCGTTACAAGGGTCTTGGCGAAATGGATGCCGAGCAGCTTTGGGAAACCACTCTCGATCCCAGGCAGAGAAGGCTAAAACTCGTTGAGATAGAGGATGCAAGGCTCGCGTCCACGACCACGGAGCTGTTAATGGGCAACGAAGTCCCGCCCAGACGTGACTTCATATACAGGCATGCCCATGATGCGGAGCTTGACGTCTGATTGTTATAAACAAGAAAAAAATTGAGGGGAAGTTATGCCACGCAGATCGGATAACGAAGAAATAATAGAAGAGCAGATCATTAAAACGGAATTTTCCGAGGTGATGCAGAAGTCGTATATCGATTACGCCATGAGCGTTATCATATCAAGGGCTCTTCCCGATGTTCGGGATGGCTTAAAACCCGTACAGAGAAGAACATTATACGATATGTACGAGCTGGGAATACGCTTTGATTCCCCTTACCGTAAAAGCGCCCGAATAGTCGGAGATACCATGGGTAAGTACCATCCTCATGGTGACTCCTCGATCTATGATGCGCTTGTGGTCATGTCACAGGACTTTAAAAAGGGTATGCCTTTGGTAGACGGCCATGGAAATTTCGGCTCCATCGAGGGAGACGGGGCCGCCGCCATGCGTTATACCGAGGCAAGGCTTCAGAAAGTCACGCAGGAGGCGATCCTTGCAGACCTTGATAAGGATGTGATCGATTTCGTCCCAAATTTTGACGAGACCGAAAAAGAACCTTCAGTCCTTCCGGCAAAGATCCCGAATCTTCTGATAAACGGAGCCGAAGGTATTGCTGTCGGGATGGTTACCAATATGCCTCCCCATAATATCGTTGAGGTCATAGAAGCGGTCAAGGCTTACATAGCCGATCCGGAAATAACCACGGAAGGGCTGATGCAGTATATAAAGGGACCTGATTTCCCTACGGGCGGCATAGTCGTTAACAAGGACGAGCTTCTTTCGATATACGAGAGCGGTACCGGTAAGATAAAAATCAGGGGCAGGGTCGAGGTCGAGAAGGGCAAGGGCGGCAAAAACAGGCTTGTCGTCACTGAGATCCCGTATACGATGATAGGAGCGAATATTTCAAAGTTCCTTATGGACATCGTGGCACTCATCGATCAGAAGAAGACAAATGATATAGTCGATATCTCAAACCAGTCCTCCAAGGAAGGCATAAGGATCGTTATAGAGCTTCGCAAGGATGCGGACATAGATAATCTCAAGAATATGCTCTATAAAAAGACCAAGCTGGAGGATACCTTCGGGGTAAATATGCTCGCGGTCGCCGATTCAAGGCCCGAAACCCTTGGTCTTAAGGACATCATCAGGCATCATGTCGATTTCCAGCATGAGATAGCATCCAGGAAATATCAGAATCTTCTGGAAAAGGAGCTCGAAAAAAAAGAGATACAGGAAGGGCTTATAAGGGCCTGTGACGTTATCGACCTGATAATCGAAATATTAAGGGGATCAAAAGATATAAAGATGGCAAAGGCCTGCCTGATAGAAGGGATCACTGAGGGGATCAATTTTAAGTCGCGTATTTCCCGTAAAATGGCGGAACAGTTAAGGTTTACGGAAAAACAGGCCGGCGCGATACTTGAGATGAGGCTTCACAGGCTCATAGGTCTTGAGGTCGAAGCCCTTATGAAGCAGCATGACCAGACCATTCAGAACATCGAGCTGTACAAGGACATCCTTACCAACCGCAGGACCATGGACAGGGTTATAATAAAGGAGCTCGACAGCTTTAAGAAAGAGTATGGCCGAGAAAGACGTACGGAAATCATCAATGCCGAGGAGGCTGTTTTTGAGGAAAAGAAGATAGAAGAATGCGAGGTCGTTTTCGTCATGGACCGGTTCGGCTACGCAAGGACCGTGGACATGGGAACCTATGAAAGAAATACGGATGTCCTTAAAGAAGAGAACCGCTGTGTCTTTAAGGTAATGAATACCGGAAGGGTCTGTGTGTTTACGAATAAAGGTATGATGCATACGGCGAGAGTTCTGGATCTGCCTTTCGGGAAGCTTCGGGATAAGGGGACTCCCATTGACAACGTAAGTAATTTTAACAGCCAGAATGAGCACATCATTTATGTATGCCCTCTTGAGCTTCTTATTCTGAAAAAGCTGATGTTCGTGACTAAGAACGCCATGATGAAGCAGGTCTACGGGACGGAGTTCGATGTTACAAAACGTTCGGTTATGGCTACGGGGCTTTCCGATGACGACGAGCTTATTTCTATCTTTCCGATAGTTGCGGAGGATATCGTCATACTGCATACAAGGGAAGGGTTTTTCCTGAAATTTGATATTGATGAGGTCCCGAACAAGAAAAAGAGTGCCATTGGCGTAAGAGGGATGAAGCTGTCTTCGCGGGATGCTGTTACGGACGTATTCTATTATGCCAGCGGCTGTGAGGAGACAGTGGAGCTTGATGGCAGGAGCGTTGATCTGTCACAGATCAGGCTCGCCAAGCGCGACGGAAAGGGAAGCAGGGTAAAGTAGATTTATGAGAGTGATAGCGGGAGAGGCGAGGCGCCTTCAGCTTAAAACACCAAAAGGGACGGGGACCAGGCCGACCTCCGATAAAACAAAGGAGACGCTTTTTAATGTACTTGCCCCGTACATATATTCAGATACAAGGTTTCTTGACCTTTTTGCGGGAAGCGGCGGTATAGGCATAGAGGCAGTAAGCAGGGGAGCCGAAGCAGCTGTTCTTGTTGAAAGGGACAGGGAAGCCGCAAGGTGCATTGAAGAGAATATAAGGACATGCCGTTTTGAGGACAGATGCAGACTCATGAAAACCGATGTCATAAGCGCTCTCGGTATCCTTGAAAAAAGGGCTAAAAAGCCGGAAGAACGGTTCGATATGATATTCATGGATCCTCCTTACTCTGAGGGATATGAAAAGAAAGTGCTTAAACTTATAGCAAAAGGAAATCTTCTCGGGGAAGAGGCCGTAATAATCGCGGAAAGCGCTGCGGATACGGATTTTTCCTTTGTTAATGATCTTGGTCTGGAAATATTCAAGGAGAAGGATTATCTTAATAATAAGCATGTTTTTTTCAGAAGGGCTGTATGATCGGCACGAACTGAAGTTCGTGCCTAAGCGCACGATTTATTTCATAAATCGGCGCAGTAAAGGAGAATATGTATGAAAAAAGCGATCTACCCCGGGAGTTTTGATCCCGTAACCTACGGACATCTGGATATCATTGAAAGAGCCTCGGATATATTTGACGAGCTTATCGTAAACGTACTTGACAATAAGAACAAACATGCGTTGTTTTCGGTAGATGAACGTGTTAATATATTAAAGGAGCTTACTAAGGATATTCCGAATATAAGGGTCGGAAGCTATCAGGGGCTTTTGGTGGATTGCTGCAAAAAGGAAGGCGCCCATGTGATAATAAGGGGACTCAGGGCGGTTACCGATTTTGAATATGAGCTTCAGATGGCTCAGACCAACAGAAAGCTTGCTGAGAAGGACGTCGATACGATGTTCCTTACGACCGATCTCAAATATGCGTATCTAAGTTCTTCTACTGTTAAGGAGGTAGCGGCATTTGGCGGGGATATATCCGAATTTGTTCCTCCTTTTGTAGCAAAGCTGACGTATGCGAAGTACAGATGACAGGCAATTATGCATTGTACTGTATTCATCATAGGTCGTAAAACTGCAGATTATAAGTATATGATGGAACTTATTCGACATTTTCTAAAGAAAATGTCGAATTGGATCGGCATAAACTAAAGTTTATGCCTAAGCGCACGATTTGCTCCGCAAATCGGCGCAGTAAGGAAATGATTCGATCTTACGATCGAATCGGCACGAACTGAAGTTCGTTCCTAAGCGCACGATTTGCTCCGCAAATCGGCGCAGTTTCGTAAATCGGCGCTGTACGGAATAAGGGGATAGCGGTAGAAAAGGGGAGATGTAATGAGCAGCAAGATTGAACAGATTATCGAGGAGATGGAGGACTTTATCGACGATTGCAATTACCAGAAGTTTTCAAGCACAAATATAATCGTCGAAAGGGAGAGACTGGAGGAATATCTAAGGGAGCTTAAATCCAGGACTCCCGAAGAGATCAAAAGATACCAGAAGATCATAAGCAATAAGGAAGCCATCCTTCAGGATGCCAGGCAGAAGGCCGACGCGATCGTAAAAGAAGCCCAGGCAAGCAGGGATAAGATGGCAAGCGAGCATGAGATCCTGCAGCAGGCGCATGCGCAGGCGGATGAGGTGAGACGTATCGCTAACGCCCAGGCCCAGCAGACCGTCGACCAGGCGATGATGGAGGCGAACAGCGTCAGGGAATCAGCCATGAAATATCTGGATGATATGCTTGCGGAGCTCCAGGGGATAATGCACCATGCGATCGATTCCGCAGAGGCCAGGTATACGAGCCTTTTAAGTTCTTTGAGGCAATGCGCCGAAGTGGTGGATAAGGACAGGGCACAGCTGTATCCGCAGGTGGGGCTTGAGCAGGATATCGCCAATATAGAGGGTGGAGGAGCAGCGAGCCCTCCAATGAATTTCACCAACTCGAAGCCAAGGACTGTGGACATACCGGATATCAATAATAAATGAGCTAAGAAAAGGGTCGGTTTAAGACCCTTTTCCTCGGAAATGGTCCGATCTTCTGATCGGATCGGACAGGTGCGGACTGAAGTTCGTGCCGGGTGCGATCTGCTTCACAGGTTGAGGCATATAAGCAAGCCGCCCGGAAGCGGCATGGAAGGGCAAAATGAATAATATTCCTGAACTTAAGCCTGAAAGAGTATTTCATCATTTCAGGGAGATCTGCAATATTCCCCATGGAACCGGGAATTCCGAACAGATCAGCAATTATATATTAAATATAGTTGACGGGCTTGAACTCTCATACAGAAGGGATCCTTACGGAAACATCATTGTTAATAAAAAAGGAGCTTTGGGCGGAGAGGACAAGCCGCCTGTCGTTTTGCAGGAGCATCTTGATATAATCAGCAGGGATGCCCATGATTTTTCCGTTATAGACGATTATATTTATTCCAAGGGTACTATCCTCGGAGCTGACGGAGGGATAGGTATCGCCTATATCCTTTCTGTGCTTGAACGGGATGATATTCCGCACCCGCCCATTGAAGCCCTCTTTACCGTAGACGCTGAAGACGGCATGAGGGGTGTAAAGGCGATGGATCTTTCCGTCCTCAAAGGCCGGAAGATGATCAACTTCGGACATTTCAATGAGGGAGAGATGCTCGTCGGAGCAGCCGGCGAGAGAAGGGTATCCTGTGAAGTGCCCGTACGTTTTGAGAGCCAGTTCGGTACAATGTATGATATAGTGATCTGCGGACTTAAGGGAGGGCATTCAGGACTCGAGATAGACAAATACAGGGGAAATGCGAATATCCTTATGGGGAGGCTTCTCCATTATATCGATCTCTATATGGAGTATTCCATTTTCTATCTGAAGGGAGGGCTTGACCATAACCATATCCCGAGGGAGGCAAAGGCTTCAATTCTTATCAGGGAGAAGGATACCGACAGGCTTGAGGAGCTTATCGACCGCTTCAATAATGCGCTGCTTAAGGAATACAGGTTTATTGAGGATAATCTGACCATATACTGCGAGAATAAAGATGAAGGGATCGCAAATGTCCTTACCGAAAAGACAAAGCAGAGGATGCTTTTTCTGCTGATGACGATCCCGGACGGGATAGTCAGGATGAACCCGCAGTTTGAAAACATAGTCCAGACCTCCTCGAATATGGGGATAATGGCCTTAAACAGAGAATCGTTCATTATGCATATAAGCATAAGAAGCCTGCTTGCCTCTGAAAAGCATGCCTTAAGCGACAAGCTCAAATTCCTTACGGAAACCATAGGGGGAAGGTTCAGTATAATCACAAATTACCATGCCTGGGAATACAATGAGGTTTCAGAGCTTCGTGACAGACTGCTTGATATCCATGAAGAGCTGTACGGAACCCGCCAGTTGATCACGCTCATCCATTCAGGTCTGGAATGCGGGATAATCTCCGACAAGATCCGGGATATGGACATTGTTTCCATAGGACCGACGATAGAGTATGTCAATACGGAAAAGGAAAGGCTGTGCCTGAGCTCCGTTGAGCGGATATGGGATTATCTCTTAAAGATACTGGCTGAGATATAAAGACAGTTTTACCGGCGTGGAGTTTCAATGTTATGTTAACTGATATTTCTGCCGTCCTCTTTGATCTTGACGGTACACTTGTGGATTCCATGTGGATGTGGAAGCAGATTGATATAGAATATCTCGGGAGGAAGAACATACCGATGCCCGAGGATCTCCAACGCTCGATAGAAGGCAGGAGCTTCTATGAAACAGCGGTGTATTTCAGGGAACGGTTCGGGCTTAAGGATGATACAAGGCAGATAATGGATGAATGGAATTCCATGGCTGCCGAAATGTACGGACACAGGGTCTCCTTAAAGAGAGGTGTCCGCAGGTTTCTTGAATATCTTAAAAATAACGGTTATAAAACAGGCATATCTACAAGCAATTCCAAATACCTGACCGACATAGCGTTAAACGCCCATGGCCTGGGATCATGTTTTGACTGTATCAGGGCCGGCTGCAATGAGATAAGCGGGAAACCCGCACCGGATGTTTATCTTTTATCTGCGGCGGATCTGGGGGTTGAGCCTGAAAAATGCCTGGTCTTTGAGGATCTGGTCGCAGGGATCATGGCGGGAAAGGCCGCGGGCATGAAAGTGTGCGCTGTTTGGGATGACTTTTCCGATTTCCAGCTGGAAGAAAAAAAATCTCTTGCTGACTATTACATACAGGATTATTATGAGCTTCTTGAAGACATAGAAAGTAAAGCTTCCGGGGAGCGACATTCATGAAAAAGGGCGAGAAGGACTATATTGCCTTTCAAAAGAAAAAAACACTTATCATAACCATATGTATGTACTGCCTTGCGGCAGGAATATATCTGTTAGGATATCACACCCTCCATACGAATAAAAACCTGTTTACCGTGATCGCCGTTTTATCCATACTTCCTGCCAGCAAGTGGGCAGTCAGGGCGATCATGTTTCTGAAGACGCCTTCCACAAAGAAGGAGTTTTATGAAGAGCTTTCCGGCATAACGCAGGGTTTAAACGTAATGTATGATCTTGTTTTCACCACTTACGAGAAGGTCTATACAGTGAGGGCGTTAGTCTATGGCGGCGGAAATATATGCATGTATTCAGAAACCGATGCAGGGGGCGCAAAAAAGCTTTCTGAGCATGTACAGAAGAATGTCTTATCAGATCCGAAAGAGTTATCGGTAAAGGTATATATTGACAAAGAAGCTTTTTTCAAAAGGTCGGGAGAACTAAAAGAGCATTTTTCCAAAGAAACCTCAGGACAGAAAGAGCCTGCCTTTTTTGAAAAAATAAGAGCGGTGGTACTATAGATGGTTGAGATAAAGATAGAAAAAAAGAATGAGGGCGGAAGATTCGATAAATTCCTGAAGCGGCATTTAAACAGTGCCACCCCGGGGTTTATCTATAAGATGCTGAGAAAAAAGAATATAACTCTTAATGACAAAAAAGCTTCGGGAAGTGAGATGCTGAAAGCGGGGGATAGTGTAAAGATCTTTTTCTCGGATGAGACCTACAGGAAGTTCACTGATCTGAGGAGCGGACGAAGCGCGCTTAAAAAGCTGCCGGCAGGAGAGAAATCAGTTAAGCCGGGCTTTCCTGATCTTGAAAAGCTTATCATCTATGAGGATGAGAATATAGCTTTGATAAACAAGCCTGTCGGCATGCTTTCCCAGAGGGATTCGGAAGATTCCGAATCGGCAAATGAATACTTCCTTAAATATCTTCTTTCCAAAGAAGATCAGGAATCGGTACTTAAGGATTTCAATCCTTCCGTATGCAACAGACTTGACAGGAATACCTCGGGGATCCTTATATTTGCAAAGAATTATAACTGCGCGAAGGAGATCGCGGACGGATTAAGGAAGAGGACGATAAAGAAGTTTTATCTTGCACTCTGTCAGGGACACGCCAAAAGCAGGCATTCCTCCTCCTATCTGCTTAAGGATGCCGATACCAATAAAGTAAATATCTTTGATAAGTATGTGGAGGGATCGTCTCACATTGAAACAGATTATACGGTCGAACGCTATGCGGGTGACTATACGCTCTTAAGGATCGAGCTCCTCACCGGAAAGACACATCAGATCAGAGCACAGTTGTCTCATGACGGCTTTCCGATCCTTGGGGATCCCAAATACGGAAACCGGAGGGTAAACGCCCGGCTTAAGGAGGAGTACGGTATAACAAATCAGCTTCTTCACGCTCATGAGATCATAATGCCGGAATTTAAAGGGGTTCTGAACGGTATATCCGGCAAAACGTTTACGGCACAGCCGCCTGAAACGTTTGACAGGGTGATCGGGGGAGTTTACTGATATGGCTACCTGGAATTCAAGAGGGCTCAGGGGCTCTACGCTTGAAGAGCTCATAAACCGGACCAATGAAAAGTACAGGGAAAAGGGACTTGCGCTGATACAGAAAATCCCCACTCCAATAACACCTATAAATATCGATAAAGAATCAAGACATATTACCCTGGCATATTTTGACCAGAAAAGCACGGTGGATTATATCGGGGCAGTGCAGGGTATACCGGTCTGTTTTGATGCCAAGGAATGTGCCGTAGATACCTTTTCCCTTGCCAATATTCACGAGCATCAGGTCGAATTCATGCGGGAATTTGAAATGCAGGGCGGTGTAGCGTTCTTTTTGTTGTTTTATTCACACAGGGATATGTTTTTCTACCTGAGATTTTTAAAGCTGCTTGAATTCTGGGACCGGTGGAGGGAGGGAGGAAGAAAGAGCTTTCGCTTTGAGGAGCTGGAGGAGGACTACCGGATCCTTTCGAAAAAGGGCCTGCTCATCCCGTATCTTGATTATATAAATAAAGATTTGTCTGCCAGAGAATAAATAATTGCCATGTATTTTTTTTTAATGTATAATGAATCGGGTGTGTTTATATGAAAACATTTTCTGAACCAAGATAATAAATAAGGAGGATTGTCATGAACATCACAAAAAACAAAGAGGGAAGCAAACTTACCGTAGTTCTTGAAGGAAGGCTTGATACAACGACCGCACCTTCGCTTGAGGAAGAGCTTCGTCCGGAGCTTGAAGATGCTACCGAGCTTGTTTTCGATTTTAAGGATCTTGCATACATTTCTTCCGCAGGCCTCAGGGTTCTTTTATCTACCCATAAGACAATGAGCAAGAAGGATGGAATGAAGATCACGGGCGCTAATGAAGAGATAAAGGAAATCTTTGAAGTTACCGGGTTTATGGATATTTTAAATATCGAATAGCCTTTATTAATCCGATTGGGAGGACTGAAATGCAGGAGATCAGTTTGGAAGCCAGGGTTGAAAACCTTGACAAGGTCCTTGCCTTCGTTGATGAGGCTGTGAGCGGCCTTGATTGCTCCATAAAGGCGAGGACGCAATTAGATATAGCGGTCGAAGAAATATTCGTGAATATTGCGCACTATGCGTATGAACCCGGAACCGGTATGGCAACCCTGCAGTTTGAGGCCTTCGATGACCCCGCCTCTGTATCCTTCACTTTTATTGACAGCGGTGTTCCATATGACCCTTTGAAGAAGGAGGATCCTGATGTCACTCTTCCCGCTGAGGAGCGGCAGATCGGGGGCCTTGGTATCTATATGGTGAAAAAAAGTATGGACGAAATGACATACCGCCATGAAAACGGGAAAAATATTCTGTGTATTAAAAAGAATTTATAAGGTGCCTGATACTTTCTTAAAAGGTATGGCACCTTAAGGCACAGAACTGGATATCTATGGATAATAAACTGTTGCATACTCCTGAAGGGTTCAGGGATATTTACGGAGAGGAACTTAGAATGAAGCTTGAGCTTACGCTTAAGCTTCTTGATATGTTGCATGAATACGGATATAAGGATATTGCAACTCCCTCAGTGGAATTTTTTGATGTTTTCTCCAGCAGGATAGGCACGACTCCTTCAAAAGAGCTTTACAAGTTCTTTGACAAGGAGGGCAATACGCTTGTACTGCGTCCGGATTTCACCCCTTCGATAGCAAGATGCGCGGCAAAATATTACATGGAAGCGGAAGAACCTTTAAGATTCTGCTACTATGGCAATACTTTCATAAACAGCTCAGACCTTCAGGGCAGGCTCAAGGAGAGCACTCAGATAGGGGCTGAGCTTATTAATGATGGTTCATTTCAGGCAGATGCTGAGATCATCCTTATGATGATCGAGGTTTTGAAGCGTTCCGGACTTTCGGAATTCCAGATAACGGTCGGAAACGTCGAATACTTTAAGGGCCTTTGTGATGAGTTCAGTATAACGGGTGACGCAGAGCTTTCTCTCAGGGAGATGATCTCAAACAAGAATTTCTTTGGAGCTTCCGAGATAATGGACGAGCTTTCCATTCCTTCTTCAAGTAAGAAGCTCATATTAAGGATCAGTGACCTGTTCGGCTCAATAGAAAAGATAAGTCTGGCAAAGTCCGAGGTAAGCAACGAAAGATCCCTGACAGCTCTTGAAAGGCTTGAGTCTATCTATGGGATCATAGAAAAAAAGGGCCTGCAGGATTATATTACCTTTGATCTGTCTGTTCTTTCAAAGTACCATTATTATACCGGGATCATCGTAGATGCTTATACATACGGAACCGGTGATGCCGTTATCAAAGGGGGCAGGTATGACCATCTCCTTTCGGAATTCGGTAAAAAGGCCCCGGCTGTCGGTTTCGCGGTTATGGCGGACAGACTCATTACCGTACTGCGCCGATACCTTTTTGAGGGATAAAATGACATGAGATATCTGACTTTTGCATTGGCAAAAGGAAGGCTTGCCAAGGATACGATGAAACTCCTTTCTGAAATAGGAATAAGCTGTATGGAGATGGAAGACAAAAACACCAGAAAGCTTATTTTTTTAAATGAGGAGCTCAAGCTTAAATTCTTTCTGGCGAAGGGGCCGGATGTGCCTACTTACGTGGAATACGGAGCCGCGGACATAGGGGTTGCGGGTAAGGACACCATACTCGAAGAGGACAGGAAATGCTATGAGGTCCTGGACCTCGGCTTTGGAAAGTGCAGGATGTGCGTTTGCGGTGCGAAGGGGTCCGAGGAGCTTTTAAAACATCATGAAATGATCAAGGTGGCCACCAAGTATCCAAGGATCACTAAGGATTTTTTTTATAACAGAAAGCATCAGACCGTTGATATCATAAAGCTTAACGGTTCGATCGAGCTTGCTCCGATAGTCGGCCTTTCCGATGTGATAGTAGATATCGTGGAGACCGGATCCACACTTAAGGAAAACGGACTTACGGTGCTCGAAGAGGTATGTCCGCTTTCTGCAAGGATGATTGTCAACAGAGTCAGCATGAGGATGGAATATGAGAGGATAAATGATATCATTTCCAGAATCAGCGAAAGGATCAGGTAAGAAATCCTTACCGACGAAAGGTTAATATATGAAGATAGTAAGGCTTACTGAAAGCTCGAAAGGAGATATCCTTAAAACACTTTTAAAGCGAAGCCCTGATCAGTACGGGGAATATGAACAGACGGTTAAGGAGATCATTGCCGACGTAAGGGAAAACGGCGACAAGGCAGTGATCGGCTATACAAATAAATTTGATTGCGATAAGATAAAAGCTTCTAATATGCGGGTATCTGAAGCGGAGATGGAGGCGGCGGTCCAGGGCTTTGACAAAGGTCTTTACGAGGTTATGGAGCGCGCCGCTTTTAATATTAGGGCTTTTCATGAAAAACAGGTAACAAACAGCTGGTTCTCATCCGGACCTGACGGCACTATCTTAGGCCAGAAGATAACCCCTTTAGAAAAGGTGGGAGTATATGTGCCGGGAGGAAAGGCCTCGTACCCCTCCTCGACCCTTATGTGCGTGATACCGGCTCTTGTGGCGGGAGTTAAGAGGATTGTCATGGTGACCCCTGCGGACAGGGAAGGTATGGTGGCACCCAGTACTCTTATCGCCGCTCATATAACGGGCGTTGATGAGATCTATAAGGTCGGGGGCGCCCAGGCTGTTGCGGCGCTTGCTTACGGTACCGAGACTGTTCCGAAGGTGGATAAGATAGTGGGACCCGGCAATATTTTTGTCGCCCTTGCTAAAAAAGCGGTATTCGGACATGTTTCGATAGACTCCATAGCTGGACCGAGTGAGATCTTAGTGCTTGCCGACGAGACAGCCAATCCCAGATATGTTGCGGCTGACCTTCTGTCACAGGCGGAGCATGACGAGATGGCTTCCGCCATTCTCATAACGACCTCAAAGGAGCTTGCCGAGAAGGTAAACCTTGAAATCGATGATTTCCTGCTCCATCTTGAGCGCAGGGACATAATCAAAAAGTCGCTTTCCAATTACGGATATATTCTTCTTGCGGACAATATGGATGAAGCAGTGGATGCCGTAAATGACATAGCGAGCGAGCATCTTGAGATCCTTACCGCAAAGCCGTTTGAGGTTATGACAAAGATAAATAATGCAGGAGCGATCTTTATCGGTGACAATTCGAGCGAACCGCTCGGCGATTACTATGCGGGACCGAACCATGTTCTTCCGACCAACGGGACCGCAAGGTTCTTCTCGCCGCTTTCCGTTGATGCCTTTATTAAGAAGTCAAGCATTATTTCATATTCAAGAGACGCATTGCTTGAAGCGGCCGATGATATCATACGCTTTGCCGAGGCTGAGGGGCTTACCGCGCATGCCAATTCCATAAGGGTGAGGAAAGAGGGTTCAGTGTCCAGAGTTGGAAACCGAAGGATAGTCATAAGCCAGAGAGGGATAAGGATCTGAGGAAGCGCTTTAATCAGCGCTCCCTAAAATCACCGGCTCGTACAGGGTTTTGATCAGGGGGTTTTATGTCAGAAAGAACAGCTAACATAGAAAGAAATACAAAGGAAACAAGGATTAAAATGTCCTTTTCCCTTGACGGAAGCGGAAAATCCGATATAAATACCGGGATCGGGTTTTTTGACCATATGCTGGAGGGCTTTTCCAAACACGGCTTTTTCGATCTCGATGTTTCGATCGACGGCGATCTTAAGGTGGATGGCCATCACAGTGTCGAAGACTGCGGAATAGTCCTCGGGACAGCTATCAGAGAAGCTCTTTCGGATAAAAAGGGCATAAGACGCTATGGAAGCATGATACTTCCAATGGACGACGCATTGGTGCTCTGTGCGCTTGATCTTTGCGGCAGACCGTATCTTTCCTACGAAGCGCATTTTGATACCGAAAGGATCGGTGAGCTTGATACGGAGCTTATAAGGGAGTTCTTTTACGCGGTAAGCTACGGGGCTATGATGAATCTCCATATAAAGGTATTGTCAGGTCTTAATTCCCACCATATCGCCGAGGCTATGTTCAAGGCCTTTGCCAGGGCTCTTGACGAGGCGAGCGGATTTGACGACAGGATAAAGGGCGTGCTTTCCACCAAGGGCGCACTGTGATAATGATTTTGAAAGGCGTTTTATAATGGCATTAAGTGATGAAAAAAAATATCTCGTTCCCTGCATATATTTAAAAAACGGCGTTCTTGTGTCGGGTTTTAAGTCAGATGACACCGTATCGTCAGCACCTGTGGAATATGTTGTTTCCTTAGCGAATCACGGAGCGGATATGCTCCTTGTCTTTGACCTTTCCGAGGGCGACAGCGAGCACGATATCCATTTGGGGCTCATACGGGAAATGACAAGGAATATCGATATTCCCGTCATAGGAGCCGGAAACATAAAGAGAAGCGAGGATGTCAAGAAGCTTAAGTATGCCGGTTGCAGATATGTTGCCCTTAACATGGCAAAGCAGAGCAATATCGACCTGATAGAGGAAGTCGGAAAGCGGTTTTCAAGGGATTCGATCATGGTCTGCGTGGATGTTGAAGAGGAGATCTTAAGCAATGCGGAGCTTATAAGGAAATATGTAAGCGGAGTCGTTCTTTTAAGCGACAGGGTTCTGGAATCCTATAAGGATTTTAAGATCATCTGCGTGATAAACGAAGATGAAGTGCCCGGATTACTTTCAAATCAGTGTGTTTCCGGAATTTCCGGAGATTATGTAAACCAAAGAGCCACTTCATTAAGAGAACTTAAGAAAGAGCTTTCAGACCGTGGCTTCAACATGAACATATACAGACATAAGCTTTCTTTTGAGGATCTTAAAACAGACGATAAAGGCCTTGTGCCCGTGGTTGTACAGGATGTTGAGACCGGACAGGTTCTCATGGTTGCCTATATGAACAGGGAAGCCTATGAGAAGACCGAAGAAACCGGGATCATGACCTATTTTTCCAGGAGCAGGCAGAGCCTCTGGGTGAAGGGGGAGACGAGCGGTCATTATCAGTATGTAAAGGAGCTTTATGCTGACTGCGATCTTGACACGATCCTTGCCAGGGTAAAGCAGATCGGAGTCGCCTGCCATACCGGAAATTATTCATGCTTCTTTAACGAGATAGTGAAAAAAGAACATCAGTCCAAAAACCCCTCAAAGGTTTTTTCAGATGTGTTCTCAGTGATACTCGACAGGCGGGAAAATCCGAAGGATGGTTCCTATACCAACTATCTTTTCGATAAGGGCATAGATAAGATCCTTAAGAAGGTGGGAGAGGAAGCTACGGAAATAGTCATTGCCGCCAAAAATCCGGATAAGGAAGAGGTCAAATATGAAATGGCTGATTTTTTATACCATATGATGGTGCTTATGGCGGAGTGCGGACTTGACTGGAGCGATATCACCGAGGAGTTGAGTAAGAGATAATGAGAAAGCTTGCGCTTAGTGACGAAATCCTGTTAGATATCGATAAGCCCGTAAGATATATAGGAAATGAAGTAAACAGCATAATGAAGGATCCGGGTGCGGTTGATATAAGGTTTGCCATGTGTTTTCCGGATCTCTACGAGATAGGAATGTCGCATCTTGGAATGCAGATCCTCTATTCACTGTTTAATTCCTATGAAGATGTCTGGTGTGAAAGGGTATACTCTCCGTTTACGGATCTCGAAAAGATCATGAAGGAAAAAGGTATACCGCTTTTTTCTCTTGAATCACAGGACCCGGTAAAAGAATTTGATTTCCTGGGCATAACGCTGCAGTACGAGATGTGCTATTCGAACATACTGCAGATACTGGAGCTTTCGGGATTGGAATTTTATTCAAAGGATAGGGGAAACGATGACCCTATCCTTATTTGCGGCGGTCCCTGTACCTATAATCCGGAACCTTACGCGGATTTCTTTGATATTGTATACATAGGTGAGGGGGAGACGCAGTACAGGGCGTTGTTTGATCTGTATAAGGAGTGCAGAGAAGAGGGCTTTGACAAAAAAGCATTCCTTCGCAGGGCATGTAAGCTTCCGGGACTCTATGTCCCTTCTCTCTACAAGGTTACTTACGGACTTACATCCGGCTCGTGCCTGACTCCGGAGGCCAAAAACGAAAATGAAAATGATACAGATCCGGGATCCGTATATCCGATGTTAGCCTCCTTCGAACCGGTATCAGACGATGTTCCGAAAACGGTAAAGCGGGAGCTTGTTACAGAGCTTTCAGAGGCCTTTTATCCGGAGAAGCCTCTGGTTCCCTTTATGAAGGTCACACAGGACCGGGTAGTTCTCGAGATCATGAGAGGCTGCACCAGAGGCTGCAGGTTCTGCCAGGCAGGAATGATATACAGGCCGCTGCGTGAAAGAAGTCTTGAGTTCCTGAAGGAATCTGCGGTAAAAATGCTTGAGAATTCCGGGCAGGACGAGATATCCTTAAGCTCCCTAAGCTCCAGCGATTATTCAAGGCTTCCGGAGCTTGTTGACTTTCTTATAGAATATGCCGAGAACAATAAGCTGAACATATCCCTTCCGTCCCTAAGGGTGGATGCTTTTTCTCTGGACGTTATGAAAAAGGTCCAGGATGTTAAGAAAAGCTCGGTAACCTTCGCCCCCGAGGCAGGCTCGCAGAGGCTTCGGAATGTCATAAATAAGGGGCTCTCGGAGGAAGACATCCTTGAAGGCTGTAAAAAAGCCTTTTTAGGCGGATGGAACAGGATAAAGCTTTATTTTATGCTCGGGCTTCCGACAGAGAGTGAGGAAGACATAAAAGGCATTGCGGAAATTTCCGACAGTATTGCAAGGCTTTATTACGATCTTATTCCCAAGGAGGAGCGTAAGGGCAAGGTATCAATTACGGCAAGCACCTCCTTCTTCATTCCGAAACCGTTTACGCCCTTCCAGTGGGCGGCTATGGGTGACAAAGAAGAATTTACGAAGAAGGCGCATATGGTAAACGATGCCATGCGATCCATGCTGAATCACAAGAGCATCAAATATAACTGGCATGACACCGGGGTAAGCGTATTGGAGGGGGCGCTCGCAAGGGGAGACAGAAGGCTTTCCGGTGTTATAGTAAAGGCCTATGAAAACGGAGCCCGTTTCGATGCATGGACGGAGACCTTTAAGGAAGAGTACTGGCTTGACGCTTTTTCTGAGTGCAACGTACCGATCGATTTCTATACCAGGAGGGAGCGGAGCCTTGATGAGCTTCTGCCATGGGATTTTATAGATATCGGAGTGAATAAGGAGTTCCTCAAGAGGGAATGGAAAAATGCGTTAGAGGAAAAAGTTACGAAAAAC
Source organism: Lachnospiraceae bacterium (assembly GCA_024684065.1). Next base: position 3,943 of record JAIKXO010000348.1, on the reverse strand, counting down.
TGCAGGGAAGGATGCGCGGGCTGCGGGGTGATGAAGTATGGCTCTGGAGTCTGCACTGACCAAAAAGGCGTCAGGGAAGAGAAAAAAGACGGGGTCGGCGCGAATTAGTGTCCGTACCAAAGCGCAGGATTTACTTTTCAAATCAGCGCAGAGAGGTATCTGTTATGAAGATCAGGGTCAGGTTCACAAAATCCGGAGCCATGAAATTTACCGGTCATCTGGATGTTATGCATTTTTTCCAGCAGCTTCTCAGAAGAAGCAACATTCCGATAGCATATTCCACGGGCATGAGTCCACATCAGATCATGTCCTTCGCCCTGCCTTTGGGGGTCGGATATGAGAGCGTGGGCGAATATATGGATATTGAAACCACGTCCGCGGTATCCTCATCGGCCGCGTTAGAACAGATGAACAAAGCTTCCGTTGAAGGGATAGAGATCTTATCCTACAGGGAACTTCCACAGGGCGCAAAAAACGCGATGTCAAGCGTAGCCGCCGCGGATTACCTTGTCGGTTTCCGTGAGGGGAAAGCCCCGTCCTTTAATGTAAAACAGGCTCTTGAAGATCTGTTTGAAAAACCGGAGATCATTGTTACCAAGAAAACCAAAAAGAGCGAAAGAACGCTTGATATAAAGCCGTTAATATATGAGCATCATACGGAAACACTCACGGATCCCTGTTCTGTTTTTCTTAAGCTGTCCTGCGGGAGCGTAGACAATATCAAACCCGAGCTGGTGATGGAAGCCATGTATTCCATGATGAATGAGGAACCTTCGGAACATGCGTTTACAATAAAAAGGCTTGATATGTATACGGTGATATCCTCGTCTGATAAAGGCGCCTTGACGGTTTCATCCGAGGGCATGGGAGGTGACGGTGTAATGCCGGACTTTATTTCACTTGACAGCATAGGCAGGGATATAGAATGATCAGGGCGGTCATCACCGAATATAACGGAAGCCGTATATTAGCGTTAAAGGAATCGGACTCATCAGCCTTTCTCAGCTTTAAACTGTATACGGGCAGGAACAGAGAAGGGTATATTTATAACGGCCGGGTCGATAAAAGAATATCAAATATCGACGCCTGTTTCGTGAGGCTTTCAAAGGAGGAATACGGATATCTTGACACCTCCGGGATCAGGCCGGAAACGACGATCCCTGTCATGATCAAGAAAGAAGGAAAGGGCGAGAAAAAGGCCTCGCTTTCCACCGAGCTTTCAGTTTCCGGAAGATACTGCGTGCTGATCTGTAACAGGAAAGGGGCAAAGGCCTTTTATTCCCATAAACTTTCCCTGAAAAAAAGAAAAGAGCTGTCAAAAAGTCTTTCCGAAAGCGGATATGAATTCAGATACAGCCTGATCTTTCGGACAAATTCCGGACAAGTCCCGTTTTCCGATGTTTATGATGAGATCGCTGCCCTTGTTAAGGACATGGATCAGGTCGTTAATTATAATGACAAAAGAACGGATTATTCGATCCTTTACAGGCCCGCGGATGAGCTTATAAGGGATCTTTACGATATAGGGCTCAACGAACTTGATGAGATCATAACCGATCTTAAGGATGCGTATGAGCTTGTTAAGGAAGGCTATATTAAAGACCTTCCGCAACAGTTTAAGGAGAAGATCAGATTGACGCTCTATGAGGATGAGCTTCTGCCCCTTAAGAGTCTTGTTGGCCTGGAAACGGGACTTTCAAGGGCAGTCGATAAAAAGGTCTGGCTTAAGAGCGGAAGCTACCTTGTCATCGAACAGACCGAAGCGTTGGTTGCCATAGACGTCAATTCGGGAAAGAATGAAGCGAAGGGAATAAAAGCAGAAACCGTCTATCGGATAAACAGGGAGGCTGCCGTGGAAGCGGCCAGACAGTTAAGGCTCAGGAACCTGTCCGGTATAGTGATCATTGATTTCATCAATATGAAGAAAAAGGAGCATGAGGAAGGCCTCATGGAGCTTTTAAGGGAAGAGATCGCAAAGGACAGTGTAAGGACAGAGCTCATTGACATGACAAAGCTCGGGCTTGCGGAGCTTACCAGAAAGAGAGAGGGGCTTACTCTCAGAGAGATGCTTTACGATGCGGATCCCTGCAGCAGATAGTGTGTTTTTGCATAAACAGAAGTTTATGCCATCCGGTCGGTTTGTTACAGCCCGGATCCTTTCCGCGAAATACAAATACGGCATGTTAAGGTAATCGATGCGGATAACGGACCTGACGGGCTGTTTGAATGAATATAGAAAATTTTGAGAGGTTGAAACATTGGCAGAACTTTCACCAATGATGCAGAATTATATAGATACCAAGAAGGAGTATGAGGACTGCATTCTCATGTACCGTCTCGGTGATTTTTACGAGGTTTTCTTCGAGGATGCGCTTTTATGCTCAAAGGAGCTTGGACTCACTCTGACGGGAAAATCCTGCGGGCTCGAGGAAAGGGCTCCCATGTGCGGAGTTCCGCATCATGCCATAGAAAGCTATGTAAATAAGCTTATAAATGAAGGTCATAAGGTAGCTATCTGTGAGCAGATGGAGGATCCTAAGGAAGCGAAGGGGCTTGTAAAAAGAGAGGTCACAAGGATAGTAACGCCCGGGACCAATCTGGATATAACAGCCCTTGATGAATCTAAGAACAACTATCTTATGAGCATCGTCTATATGGCCGATTCCTTCGGACTGTCGATCTGCGACATAACGACCGGTGAGTTCCTTGTTACCGAAGTGTTCTCAAATGAATCGCTTATCGATGAGCTTTTCCGCTTCGAGCCCAGGGAGATCATCTGTAATGAAGCCTTTCTTATAAGCGGCATAGACATTTCGGACATAAAATACAGGCTCAATGTAACTGTCTATTCACTGGAGGCATGGTATTTTGATGACAAACAGTGCGAAAAGGCTTTAAAGGAACATTTTAAGGTTAATAGCCTTGACTGCTTTGACTTAAAGAACGGTGATCTTCAGACTATCGCCGCGGGGAGTCTGCTTAAATATCTCTACGAGCTGCACAAGGGCGTAAGGATAAGTCATTTGAAAAGCCTTACCTCCTTCAGAGCCTCTTCCTACATGCTCCTTGATTCCGCGACAAGGAGAAATCTGGAGCTTGCGGAAACCATGAGGGAGAAGCAGAAGCGCGGCTCTCTCTTCGGGGTGCTTGACAGGACGAAGACCGCTATGGGGGCAAGGACCCTGCGTTCCTTCATTGAACAGCCTCTGATAAATAAAAAGGAGATTGAAAAGAGGCTTAATGCCGTAGGAGATCTCTGTGAGAACAATGTCCTCAGGGAAGAGCTCCGGGAATATCTCAATCCCATCTACGATCTTGAAAGGCTTATGAGCAGGATCAGCTATCACACTGCTAACCCGCGCGATCTCATATCCTTTGCTTCTTCAATATCAATGCTTCCTCATATTAAGAATCTCAAGGAGGATTTTTCTTCAAGGGAATTAAAAAAGCTGATCGACGAGCTGGATCCCCTTGAAGATTTATGTAAACTAATTAATGATGCGATCGAGGAAGAACCGCCCATCCAGCTTAAGGAGGGAGGGATAATCAGATCCTCATTCAACGCGCAGGTGGATGAATTAAGACGCGCCAAGACCGAAGGAAAGAAGTGGCTTGCAGAGCTTGAGGAAAAGGACCGTGAGAGAACCGGGATCAAAAATCTCAGGATAAAATATAATAAGGTCTTCGGCTATTATTTCGAGGTGACAAATTCCTTTAGGAACCTGGTGCCTGAGGATTATATAAGAAAGCAGACGCTTACAAACGCGGAAAGATATACGACGGACAAGCTTAAGGAGCTTGAGGACACGATCTTAAACGCCGAGGATAAGCTGTTTTCACTGGAATATGACCTGTTTAACGAAGTACGCGATAAAATATCCGCTGAAGCTGACAGGGTGCAGGAGACGGCAAGGGTGATCGCAAGGATTGATGCTTTTGCTTC
>JAIKXO010000347.1 GCA_024684065.1 Lachnospiraceae bacterium | reverse complement strand
TTTTTTACATATGAAGCAAACAGAAAAGGAGCCGACCATTCATCCAGTCCATCCATAAGCTCAACAATAAAACAGCGCCCCTTTTCATAATAAAGAAGAATGCCGACCTCCCTGTTCTCCTCTTCATCACGTATTTCAAAGATTTTCATATGCAGTATACCTTGTATATATCATTTCCCATATCCGTTCCATAAGAATATCGGATATCACCCCGTCAAGACCAGCGAGCAGGATCTTTTTATCCGATACATTAAGCCGGTTCGGAAAAACATGCTTTTTATCCCTTATCAGTGACAGATTCTCAAAACAGGAATTTGTACCTATGAAGTTCTGGCATCTTCTGTCCTCCATGATATCAAATTTCCGTACATCTTCATCTGTTCCACATGAATACAGGAGCGAAAGGCCATGGTCAAAAAGCGGAGCAAGCCTTATTGTATGCCTCCTCGGATTCCTGAGCACCTCTATATTAGCCCCATGCCTGTCCCTGTTAAGAATAATAAAATCAACTGCGATCATCCTGTCCACGTAGCTGCCAAAGCCCTGACGCTTGCAAAAATCATACCGGGTTTCTCCTTCAGCGGAATTCAGTCTGAAAAAGTCATCCAGTGCGATCTTGCTCTCACCGCGCTGTTTAAAATCCCCGGATGCGCACAGATATGTATTGTATGTTCTGCCTTCTATCTCAATGTCTGCATTGACCAGATCATAGCTCAAATGGTCAACACCGAGGACGGTCAGCAATCTGTCTGCTATGATCTCATTCACGCATTCATGACCGGTCACGCCCTTTTCCGGGTCAAAATTGGACAGTTTATAGTATTTCTTTTCACCGTTCAGTTCAGAAGATGATTTAAGGAATGTTCCCGCCGTACCTGAAGAACTTCTTATATGCGACCATTTCAGATATGTAAGATCCTGCCTGTCTTTTATCAGCATAAAACATCTCCCAGGTTGTTCAATTATTTGACGTGCGTTAAATAGCTTTAAGGTTATAATATCATGCTATTTGACGCCCGTCAATCAGAAATTGTGCAGGAATTTCCTTACGCGGCCGGTCGCATCATGTTATTCTCAATAAAGGTATTTAATTCCGTTATTTAGAAACGCTGATTAAAGCGTTTCCTTAGTATAATAAAACAGCTCTCCCGCCAAAGCAGAAGAGCTATAAAACAAAAAGGCAGCGGTTAAACGGCATCGTACTCCTGATCCTACCTGCCATCTCTGCCAAGAAACCTCATCCTCGAACTGTTGTCCTTCTTCTTTACCTCGGGCTTTGCGGCTTCGTTTGTCCTCAGTATCGCACCGAGCTCGCGGGATAAAGCCACCTTGCACTTGCTGCAGTATCTGCCGGTTGAGATAGGTTCCCCGCATTTTTCGCAGTACAGACCCGAACCGGGCTGTGCCTTATATTCAAGCCTTTCTTCTTTAAGCCACTGCCTTATTTTGGACTCGGATACTTCGCATGCCTCTGAAGTGGAAAAGATGGTTGCGTCAGGATTTTCCCGTATATAATCCCGAACTTTATCGAACAGTTCTTCGTCAGCCTTCAAACATTCATTGCAGAGATGCCGCCCCAAATAGTCGGTAAATAATTTTCTGCAGTTTCTGCAGTTTCGTATATCGGCCATATATTGCTCCTTTTGTAAAAAGTAAAGGCACTGTATTCCTGACAGGGAGGTGCTGTTCAAAGCATTTCCTTCGATAACAATGTCAGTCACAGCATCACCTGATATTATTTTACTACAAGAAGCGGTTAGTCTCAATAAAAAGACAGATTCGCATCGCCGCCTATTCATCCCCGCATTGGATTTTTCCTTCTTTTATAAGATTAAGCAGGACATCCGCAACGGCCGGATCGAACTGTTTTCCCTTATTATTTTCAATTTCGCCGGTAATAGTCTTTTTTGACAGTTTCTTCCTGTATACCCTGTTGGAATTCATGGCATCAAAGGAATCCGCAACGCAGATCATTCTGGCTATGAGGGGGATATCCTCCCCGGCCCTGCCTTCCGGATAGCCATTTCCGTCATATCTCTCATGATGGTAAAGCGCCCCTTCATGAACGTCTTTCAGGCTCTTAAACCTGCTCAGGATCTGACCGCCCCGGACCGTATGGGATTTGATCACCTCAAACTCCTCATCCGTGAGTCTTCCGGGCTTTCTCAGAATATTGTCCGGTACTCCGATCTTCCCGCAGTCATGAAGCAATGCCACGTAATAGATCCGGTCCAGATCTTCCCCCTCGAAGCCCATTTTCTCCGCTATGAGCTTCGTATATTCCGCTACCCTGGTGGAGTGTCCGTTGGTATACTCATCCTTTGCATCGATAAACCCGGTAAATGTCTCGATAGACTCCTGAATGATCTCATTGTCCCGTTCATGCCTCTCATTGTATTTCCTGATCTGAAACCAGGTGATCACAACAATGCTAAGTGCGATCAGCCAGATAACAAATCCTGTCAGGGCGATCCAGAACAGCGGGACATTCTTCATCAGTCTGTGGAAGGTGTACTCAAGCTCCAGCGTCGAATCACTGATATCCTCCCCGATCGGAGCGTAAAGGATTATCCCCGGAACTGTACCTTCAAAGGGTTCTATCGGCACTTCCATGGCACTTAAGTTTGAACTGGGTATATAGACAAGGTAATCTCCGGGCTTCATACGGATCAGTACCTCTCCGTCAAATGTATCCGTATCGAGGGCGTAATCCTCGGGATGAAACTCACGAAGATCCGGCACGGTGGCAACATATTCTCCTCCCTTCTGCTTCTGATGGAGCTCCAGCGCGCCATTCCAGGCAGAATCGAGGAATACCAGTTTATTAAAGGTCAGTTTAAAGGAAAAATCCGACACCTCGTCCTTAGTATTATTGGAGACGGTAAAGTCATAGGTATAAGCCTGATAATTATGCTCGGTCAGGCCCTCGTTATTAAGGTCAAACGCCTTTGTCCATGTGCTCCCTCTGGGAACCGCATTAACGGAAACCGGATATGATTTTATGACCTCCTCACCAAAGAGCTCGGATCCCGAAAATAGTGTCTGATGTCTCGTTCTGTTATAGATTTCCGTCCTTACCCCGCTCGTTATAAAGGCGGCTACTATAAAGGCAAATAATACGCCGAATATCAGGATTATCCTTTTCCTGCTGTTTTTACGGACAAATAACATCCCTATCCTCCTGCTTACAAATAAGCGCCTTATCCTATACAGATAACGCGCCATTGCTTCCTCATCTACAGCAGATATTTTATGAAAAATACATCTGTCTCATCGCTTTATATCACATAATAATCACATAGTCAATGGATTTTCCGCCGGTCCCGTCTTAAGGCAGATCCTTATTCCTTCTTTTCTGCTTGGTTGCCTTTGAGTTATAAATCTATTCTTCCTGAGCCCATACTGCAACCGAAAACTTTGTTCTGTCATTGTTGTATTTCGGCGTACAGCAATATTCTTCTTGGCTATT
>JAIKXO010000342.1 GCA_024684065.1 Lachnospiraceae bacterium | reverse complement strand
CTTGATACGGCTTCCGATCATTTTGCGTAAATCCTTATCTTTCATCTGATCACGCCTCCCATATCGGTGTATTGTACCTCTTACCGCTAATAAAGAGAAAACCGAAGGTTCTCACATAAGTTCAATCTGAACTTTTTTCAGGTACATTGCCCTTACTTACAGCTGACCGAAGACTGTCTCCGGCGGGTACATTTGTACTCTATCATATATTCCTGCAAAATGCAATATGCAATCAAAATATATTTTTCATAAATGCAAAATGCTTGACAATAATTGCAAGATGTTATAAAGTAGCCATACATAGAAATTGCATAATGCAAATATAAGGAGGTGAATTCAAATGCGTGAAAGCAAAATAGCGTATTCCATCGAGGAAGCTGCGGACTGTACCGGTATTGGGAGAAATACGATACGCAAGCTGATCGAATGGGAAAAGCTCCCTGTACTTAAGGTAGGGCGTAAGCTTTTGATCCGTGCAGACACAATGGAGAGGTTCATGCGGATGAATGAAGGGAACGACCTGCGAAACAGGGATGAAGTAAAGCCGGTATGTAACCTTACTGCGTAGAGTCGTAAGAGGGTACATATCAGGCGGAACATGAGCGTGATGGCAGATGCCAAAGAATGCAAGTGATCATTAAAGAAGGGAGATGAAAAAAATGCCAAGAGCAGAAAAGACAACAAAGGAACTGAAAAAAGATCTGGATCGTATCACCGAAAAGTACGAGCGCGCACTTGAAAAAGACAACCGCAGGATTGCGGATGTCGTGCGCAAGTATTTCGGTGACGAGCCGGATATGGAGAGGCTCGATGATGTTCTATCGAAAGCGGCGGATAAATCCGGCACTTTCGTATCATCGGGCAAGGAAAGCCCCGCTGGAAAGGTACAATCTGTTCCGAAGAAGGGATCGGCTTCCGAGGAACAGTTTGTACCGACGGACGGGACGGATGAAGGAGATGATTAAGATGGGTGCGGGCAGAATGTACCGAAGCCACCTTGATCTATCGACGGGCGGGGCTTTAAGGGAGCCAAACGCTTTATGTTTGGCGCCTACGAGGTCTCGGGGCAGCGCCCTGAGCAAGCTACCAAAATCCCATTTTGGTATAGCTTGCCTATACCAGAAAGATTTCTGGCTATGGAGAGGATAAAGAGATGGCGAACTATGAAAAATTTGTCAGAGGTGATTACGGTCTTTTTGCACACTGCGAAAGGAAAAAGGATGAATTCGGTAATTATGTCACTTTTAGAAATGAGCGTATCGATCCCACGAGAACGCATCTGAACTATAACCTCTGTCCCGATCACGGGGAACAAAGGGAGATACTTGAGGCACGCCTTTCGGACCCGAATATAAAGTGCATGAACCGTCCCGATGTGAATGTGTTCGGAAGCTGGTGCGTGACATTACCAACACATGCACCGGATTTGGATGAGAACGGCGTTATCATATATGAGGAGCAGGAAGTACATCATAAGGACGGTACAGTAACGATGGAAAATGTTCCGAAGAAGCATGAGATATATTATACCGATGAACAGATTAAGATGTTCTTTCTGATGGTGTATGCGTTCTTGATAGGTAGGTACGGAGAGGAAAATGTAATCTCCGCATATGTACATATGGATGAAACGACTCCGCATATGCACTTCCTCTTCACACCGGTCGTTGATGATAAGAAATGGAATGAAAAACATCCCGATAAGCCACCACGGAAAAAGGTATGTGCAAAGCAGCTTATGAACAAAACTGAGTTGAATATGTTCCACCGTGTATTTCAGGAATATCTGGATGAACACTCCGAAAAGGATTTGTATCCGGTACTTAACGGTACGACCATTGGCGGTGCGCGTACCATCGCAGAACTGAAAGCGGAAACTGCACTTGAGGAAGCAATCGTTGCAACCGGTCAGGCAAGATCTGCAAAGGAGCATGCCGAAGCCGAGATTGCACAGATTGATGCCAAAGTAGAATCTACCAGAAAAAGTGCAAAAGAGTACATAGATACTCTTCATAAATATGAAGATGAAGCTGTGAAAAGAACAGAAGCCCTACTGGACGATTTGGAACAAAAGGAACTGCCGGCGGTAAAAGAACTTCAGGACAGCTTGACAGATCATGGTGTACCAAGTGAACAGTACAGCAATATGAAGATCCTTGCCACAAATCTTGAAAATCCGATCAAAAGCAAAAGCGGAAAGACTTATGTCGAGATCCCTAATCCGGATGCAACCCTCCCAATCCTTAAAAAGATGGTGCATAAGGTGATCGCGGTCATCGAGAAAGTAATAGACATCACGGATCAGGTCAAGGAACAAGTAACCCGGACGAGAGTGTCAATGAGAGAGAGGCTTGCAGCCGGTAAAAAGGAGGCAGACCGACAAAATGCAGAGAGATGGGCTGCGGAACGTGAGAAGGGTATAGTGAGACAGCCTGCGAAAAATGAGCCGATAATATGATGAAAAGCCTCATAGAATCGGCTGAAAATGGGAAAAATCTCTTGACAGAACTACGTATTTGCTTTATATTACTTGTAGTGACTAAGTTCCAGATACTCGTGAGGACTGGAACCGCGGGAGGACCTGAGGGCCCTCCTTTAATTTTATGTAATAAAGAGGTTTTCGCAATATGAGTAAACCGTATTTATCATATGCACAGCAGATTCAGAAACTGATCAATGACAAGGGGCTTATAATACATGATACAGCTTATGCTGAACGTATGCTCACGGACATAGGTTATTTTTCTTTGATTGGCGGATACAAAAGTCCGTTTATTGATCCAATGACACGGAAGTATGTAAATAATACCACTTTTGAAGATGTGGTGGCTCTTTATCATTTTGATGAAGAACTTAGACAGTTAACGTTCAGTTATCTGATTAAGGTTGAACAAAAGATACGGCAGCTTATCTCGGACAGTTTCTGTGGTTACTATGGGGAATCTCAGAATCATTACCTGAATGCTGCGAATTATAATCCAAGTCCGAGGCTTTCAGCGGATATCACACGATTGATAGGTATATTGAACTATAATGCCAATCAAAACACAGAGAAGCAATACCTTGTGCATCAACGCAGAGCTTACGGCAATGTACCGCTGTGGGTTATAACGAAGATACTTACATTTGGACAGCTTTCAAAGTTTTATGGTGTATTACAGCATCGTCAGCAAAGCTCTATCAGTAAGGCATATGAGAATGTTTCGGAGAGAAGTCTTGGAAAATATCTTGGCTGCCTTACGCTGTTCCGAAATGTATGTGCTCATAATGAGAGATTATTTAGTCATAGAATCGTACAGCGTGAATTCCCAGATACACCTTTGCATAGAAAGATGAATCTCCCTATGAGAGGCGGATTGTACGCGATCGGAAAAAACGATTACTTTGGACTTGTGATAGCATTCCGGTACTTGCTGCGTAGGGATGAATTTCTGCAATACAAGCAAAGCCTAAAAAAACTTATAAGCCAGTATTGTAAAAAGAGCAAACGTCTTGCCATGGATGATCTTCTTAAGCAGATGGGTATGCCAAAGAATTGGGAGACGATAACACGATATAAGCTGTAAACATGAACGGCAGAAAAACTCTGCCGTTTTTCTCTGGCATTTAATCTGGAAGGAGGTCCGACAATCCTGACAAAACAAAGCAAGTCCGGACAGGATTTTATTCGTCCAAAACTCTATAATCGTCTGTGAAAGGAGGGATACCGATGAATTGGATAAAGACGATCAACGATGCTATAGGGTATATGGAAGATCATCTTACCGAGCGTATCACATTGGAGGACATAGCGAAAAATGTGAATCTTTCGGTTTTTCATTTTCACAGAGCGTTTTCCATGCTTACGGAAATGTCTCCGACGGATTATCTGCGGAAAAGGCGTCTTTCACAGGCCGGAGCCGAACTTGCGGACGGGAATGAGAAGGTTATCGATATCGCGCTTAAATACGGATACGAGACGCCCGAGAGTTTTGCAAAAGCATTTACCAGATATCACGGCATTTCGCCTACGCAGGCGAAAAAGGGAAGTCCTATTCAGTTCATGAGCCGGTATACCGTCCGAATCGCAATCGAAGGAGGACAGGCCATGGAGTATAAGATTGAAAAATGGGAAGCTATGGACTTGCTTGTATATGAAAAGAGTTTTCATGCCGAAACGAGCGAAGCGGAAATCCCGAGGTTTTGGGATGAGTACTATGCGAACGAAGAGTACAGAAAGATACCGGGATATTTGGGAATCTGTTCCCAGCAGAAAACAGACGGAGACGAATTTACTTATGGTATAGGCTGCAGGGCGGCTGACGTTGAGGGCGTTCCCGAAGGATTTAAGATCATGCATCTTCCGGAATATAAATGGGCTGTATTTAAGTGCGTGGGTCCGATGCCTAAAGCGATTCAGGATATGTGGGATAAGATATATAAGGAATGGCTTCCGGTATCGGACTATGAACTGATTCCTGATATAGATATAGAAAACTATCTGCCCGGAGATCCGTCTGCGAGTGACTATGTCAGTGAGATATGTATTCCCGTTCGGAAGAGTGATTCAGCTGTATAGGAGATGAGGGCTATGAAAATGGATAAATCTGTTTTGGAATGGCTGATGGAGGAATCTGCTCACGAAGTAAGGCTCAGAATGTTGAAAGAATATGAGAAACTATCGGATGACGATGAAAGCGTTGTCGCATGTAAAAAAGAACTGCTCAGGAGTAAAGTATATGATCGTGCGCTGAAGAAGCTTAAAAAGGATAAGCCATGGGATAAGTATGACGCGATCTTGGCTTTTGCCGAATGGGGACTTACAAGAGACGATATCGGCAACGATATAGATGATGAAGTATATGCCTTGATCGAGAGTACAGGTTTTAAAATGCTCTGCGGCGAGCCGCTTTTACTCAGAAATCTCGTTAAACTCGGATATTATACCGAAGATATAGTGAAAAATGAGATTGATATGGTTCTAGCCAATATCAAGGATGATGGCGGTTTTGGCTGCATCAGTACCAACAAAAAGATTAACGATCCGAAGAAACCGCATAAGAGCTGCGCAAGACTGACAGTGGAATATCTTCTGCTGGCCGCGGAACTGTCGCAAAAGGGGTACAAGCCGGACTGCGCAGATGCTCTGGTACATTACTTTACGAAGCGGAACATTTTCTACAGGACGGATGACATGAAAACGCCCATGGTGGATGTGATGCTGGGAACGTTCTATCCGCCGGATCCTATCAAGATCGGAGCTCACATGATTCTTTATGCTTTAAAGGTACTCGGATGTGAGCCCGGTTCAGAGGCAATGCAGGCGGGCTATAAAGTAATTGATGAGCACAGACGTGAAAACGGGAGATATGTTCTGACGGCGTCCAAAAGTGTTCCGGCATTCAAAGCGGGAAATGTCGGCGAAGAGAACAAATGGGTAACGCTGTACGCGTATCTGGCGCAGGAATAGGAAAAACGCATGAATAGGGTGATTTTGCTGGAAGGGCTTCCGAGAACAGGAAAGACGACGAATTCATACAGGCTTTTTGAACAGCTGGTCAGAAACGGATGCAAAGTCTACTGGCTACACGAGGTTTCGCAGCCGCATCCCACGCTGTTCTTTTCGGAGTCCTGTTTCACAAAAGATGAGTACCGCCTTTTCGCGGAAAAGTATCCGGAAGCCGCTGAAATGCTGGGCAGCATCGCGGAAATAAGGGCGATCACAGTTGGGGTCGATTACCTGACTGCGGCAAGAAGGATGCCCGGCCAGGAAGAAGCGGTCTGATATCAGGCGCTGCTAAGTTATGACGCCATAGCTTTCCCGCTGGAGCGCTACGAACCGACGGTACTTGAAAAATGGGAAGCCTTCGCGCGTGCCGCCTTGCGGAACGATACGATCTACATTCTGGACAGCAGCATTTTCCAATATCAGATTTTTAACTTTTTGCTGAACGGAGCGGAATACCCGAGGCTGGCCCGATCTGTTCACAGCGTGATGAAGCTGCTTGAGCCCCTGCGCCCCACCCTGATTTATCTGTACCGGGAAAAGACGGAGGATGTCATCGCGTTTATAGAAAAGCAGCGCGGCTTGAAAGACCAGCAATCTACCTGGGAGCGGGATAAAGAGCGCCCCTATAATATTTTCGATATGCTCAGAGAAGATTATGCAAATATCGGAGGTTGATTATGGATTATCAGACGGAAAACCTGATCCTTCATTTCGTAACAGAGGGCGATTTATCGGAAGTCGCCCGGACCTGGCCTTCCGACCATCACCCGCTATCGGATGCGGAGGCACGGGAAGCCATCGCGTATATGCGGGGAAATTACGGAAGAAACACGAAAGGCTGTATCTATCACCTGTGTTTGGCGGTGTGCGGGAAGGATCATCCCGGAATTATCATGGGCTGGTGCGGGCTGGACGGCACGAGGAATCACGCGGAGCCTGAAATCTTCATTCTGCTGGACGAACCGTACCGCAACCGGGGATACGGCACCCAATGCGTCAGGGAGCTGCTCAGGATCGCGGCGGAGGACTACGCGCTTCCCGGCGTGCACGGAGGCTGCGTCAAAGAAAACATCGCTTCCGCCCGGGCCATGGAAAAGGGTGGCATGGTGCAGTATGGCGCGGAAGAAAATGGAGATCCGCTGTTCCGGTTTTGCGCAAAAACATATTGAGTTGGGAGGGAATATACATGGACGGTAATCCTGAAAAGTATATTATACGGTGTTACGAGCTGGCGATCAGCGCCGGAAAAAAGGGCCATGATACCTTTGGCGCCATTCTGGTGCATCACGGGGAAATCCTGGAGGAAGCAGAAAACACAGCCGATTATGCACGCAGAATCTTCGGCCATGCGGAATTCAACCTGGTGCACAAATGCGCCGACAAGTATTCCGATGAAATTATGGAAAACGCCGTCGTCTATACCAGTTGCGCACCTTGCGAGCGGTGCCTTGCTGCCATCGCGTCCCTGGGCGTGCATCAAGTGGTGTGCGGCGTTTCGTACAAAGAATTTTGCAAGCTGCTGCCCTTCGACTATCAGGCGGTGGATCGGGAAGGACTGCTCAGGCAATTGGGCATCCAAATGACGCTCACGGAATCGGTGCTTGAAGAGGAAGGCATGCATGTGTTTGAATGGTGGGGCGGTGAATACCACCCGCTGGAGGAACTCATCGCTGAAATGGATGAGGCCAGAAAGCAGCAGAGATAAGAGGATATGGCATGAGGAAAAAACTGATCCTTATCAGCGGGTCGCCCTGCGTAGGAAAAACGGCTGTGGGCACAAGGCTCTTTGAAAGATACGACAACAGCGCATATCTGGACGGGGACTGGTGCTGGTGCGTGCATCCTTTTTCCGTCATGGACCCTCGGCTCCGCAACGGGGATAAAAGTATGTCCTTCGTCCTGTCCAATTATCTGGATTCAGATTTTGACTATGTGTTCTTTACCTCGGTAGTGC
>JAIKXO010000340.1 GCA_024684065.1 Lachnospiraceae bacterium | reverse complement strand
ACTTCCACCACGCTCCCCAATATTCGCAATCCGTGGGGCCCCCTCCCCACTTCTTGCTCATATTGTGGCGGGTCATAAAACCTTTCACCCACTGGCAAGCAAGCTTGCCGTGGGTTCAGGCTTTTGACCCTGATATCATATAATATAAGGAGAATGGCAATGGAAAATGTTAAATCAGGCAAAAGAAATAATATAATCTATGGTATAATTGCGGTGGTGATCCTGATCATCCTGTTGTTTCCTCTGTTCTGGACTTTTGTAACGTCCCTGAAAACGGAGAAGGAGATCTTCATGATCCCGCCGACATGGTATCCCCATGAGCTGAATACAAAATCCTATGCGGCACAGATCGAGACCGGGGATTTTAATATGTTCAGATCGTTTTTCAACAGTTTTGTAATTTCCTGCGGCGCGATGCTCATCTCGGTGGTCCTGGCAGTACCTGCTTCCTATGCCATCGCGCGCTACAGGTTTATCGGCAGGAAGGCAATGCTTTTGGGGTTCCTCGTTACCCAGATGCTTCCGGTCTCCGTCCTTCTGACGCCGATGTTCATAATGTTTCGAAATATGGGGGTGTATAACACCTGGTGTTCCGCGATCCTTGCCGACGCGACCATAGGGATCCCGTTTTCGGTCCTGATACTTAAGAACTATTTCGCGTCCATACCGGCGGCATTAGAGGAGGCGGCATATATCGACGGCTGTACAAGGTTTTCGGCTTTTATGAGGATACTGGTTCCGGTTGCCAAGCCCGGCGTAATAGTCTGCGCCATCTTCTCGTTCCTCTATGCGTGGGGGGATCTGGCTTACGGGATGACGTTCATTCTTGATCAGGAGAAGCGTCCGATCACGGCGGGGATATTCAACTTCATGGGGCAGTACGGCACTAAGTGGAGCTATCTGACGGCATTCGCGATAGTCGCCATCATTCCCGTTACGTTAATCTTTATATTCATGCAGAAATATATTATAAGCGGTATGACAAACGGTGCCGTAAAGGGGTAGTTTTCAGATATGAAGAAGGTAAGCCTCAGGACAAAGCTATGGCGGATGTTCATAATAATTTCCATCGTTCCGGTTCTTATCCTGGGAGTGTTTTCCTATTACAATATATCCAGGACTCTTCACGAGAACACGGAGATGATGGCAAGGAACAACCTTCTTCAGGCCGACAACAATCTGAATGTTCAGCTCGGTTCCTTCAAGGAGCTCCTTTACCAGATCTATACCGATGATGACATGGTGATGTGGGCTGACAGGCTTAATTCCGGGACGGATGAAGCGGTCACCGTAAACCAGATGAGGCGTTTCTTAAATGCTCTTCTGAATTCCAGGGAATATATCCGCGCGATCACGATAATGACTGCTGACGGCTCCGTTATCACCTGTGAACATATGACCCCCGCGACATATAAGAGCTCCTGGCTTTCGCAGTTCAGCCTTTCGCCCGAGGAGCTCTATCAGGATGTGATAAGGGATTATGACATTCATATATATCCGACGGAATACGGGACCAATTTTGACAACAGGGATTATTATCTCTTCCATATGGCCCACAGGATCGTGGATTACAGAAATCTTACGAAGGAGTGCGGAGTTGCCGTCATAAGCATCGATGAGGAGCTTCTTCAGGATGTGTGTTTAAATTCCGTCAATGATGAAAGGGTTTTTAATTTCATTACTGATGGGAACGGACGCATAATCTCCTTCGGAGAGGAGACTTCCTTTATAGGAACAAAGGTTACGGATCCTTCCCTTGACGAAACCGAAAGGCTTTCAGATTATACCGCGTTCTTAAAGGGTCAGGACAGGCATTTTGTAAAGGACTTTGAGATATACCTGTACCATGATGCCGGGCTTTCGTGGGATATCGTCAATGTGACGGACTTAAGCAGCCTCCTTTATTCACAGAGGAGGCAGCTTGTTCTTATAGTGATCCTCTGGCTTATGATAATGTTTGTTGCGGTCGCTTTATCTACGGGCCTTGCAAAAAATCTCGTATCCTCAGTGAAGCGTATCGTGAAAGGCATGGAGGAAGCCCAGGGCGGAGACCTCTCTGTCCGCATAGAAAAGGATACCGAGATGCCTCTTGAGATTGAGAGTATCGCGGACGGCTTCAATGATATGCTGACAAAGCTCCACGAAGCGATCGAGAGACAGCGGGAAGCCCAGATCGTTGCCCTGGAGGCCCAGATCAACCCTCACTTCTTATATAATACCCTGGATACGATAAACTGGATGGCGATCGATAAGGACGAATATGACATAAGCAACGCCATCAATGCCCTTGCCACCATACTTCGTTACGCGATAGATGCAAGCAACGCGGAGGTACGCGTTTCGGATGAGGTCGAGTGGCTTAAGAAATACATCTATTTACAGCAGTACCGCCTGAAGAACCAGTTTTCCTGCAGCGTCTATGTTGAGCCGGAGGCAGCGTCCGCCCTGATACACAAGCTCTTACTTCAGCCGTTTGTAGAAAACTCCATCGTTCACGGATTTGACAAGAGCACGAAGGATGCCGAACTGTCCGTTGATATAAGAAGGCAGGGTGATGAGCTTGCCATCACAATTGAGGATAACGGGATCGGGATGAGCGAAGAGACCGTAAAACAGGTCAATGAAGGCTTCCCGGAGGATGCTTCCGAGGGTGCAGGGATCGGTATGAAAAACGCGGTCACGAGGCTTCGGATGTATTACGGAAATGCCGGGAGAGTGCAGGCACGGTCAGATACGGGGACCAGGATAATAATAACCATACCGTACTGCGCCGATTTGCGGAGCAAATCGAGCGCTTAGGCACGAACTTCAGATCGTGCCGATTCGGTCTGTTTTTACAGACCGAATCATTTCCGTACATATAGCCTGGCCGGTAAACAATATTAGAATAATCTACCTTTTTTAGTTTTATAGAGTTTTGCCGGCCGGGTTTATGGGGCATAATCGTATCATCAAGAGTAATGATTCAGGAAAGGCTTATTATAAAGACGGATTTGCCGTCCTGGATGATTGCCATCAAAATCGGATTATTTTCAAGGAGGTATGACATGAAAAAAATTTTGGCATTGCTTTTAACAGGCATAATGTCGGTTTCGATGCTCGCAGGCTGCGCTATGCCGGCCGCCACATCTGCTCCCGCGGAAAGCTCTTCGGGGGAGGCTGAGGCTTCAGGCGATGCATCCGGGGATGTTACGATCTGGTATTACTGGGAGACAACAGGACATCAGGAAGCTCTGGATCATATAATCCAGGAGTTCAACGGACAGCAGGATAAAGTAAAGGTTCAGGCTAAATACGTTCCTTTCGCTGATTTCAAGAAGCAGCTTTCGGTAGGCGCTTCCGCGGGAGAGCTTCCGGATCTCGTGATCCTCGATAACCCCGATCACGCGGCCTATGCGGCAATGGGAATTTTTGCGGATATCACGGACAAATTTGATGTGAGCACCTATTATCCGGGACCTGTAAACTCATGTACATTAGACGGTAAATTATACGGCGTTCCTTTCGGAAGCAATGACCTTGTTCTTTTCTATAACGAGGACATGCTTAAGGACGCAGGCTGTGAAGTTCCTACGACCTGGGATGAGCTTCTGGATGTTGCGCAGAAGACCACAAAGGATAACGTATACGGTTTCGCACACTGTGCACTGCAGAATGAAGAGGGAACCTTCAACTTCCTTCCCTGGGTATGGTCAACGGGACAGACTTCCTATGAGATCGATTCCGAGGGCGGCATCAAGGCTCTTGATTTTGAAAAACAGCTTGTAGAATCCGGTGCATTCCCGAAGGAAGCCATCAACTGGACACAGGGCGACACAATGAACCAGTTTATCTCCGAAAACCTTGCAATGATGATCAACGGGACCTGGCAGATACCTACGATGAGACAGGAAGTTCCCGATCTTAAGTGGAATGTTGCTCCCATCCCTCAGGATAAGCAGCAGGCATCCGGTCTCGGCGGAGAAAACTATGCGGTTATCGCCGGCGGAAATGAAGACGGTGCAATCGAGTTCCTTAAGTATGCTACCAGCAAGGATACCTGCCTTTACATGATGGAGCATATGGGATATATCTCCTCCGATTCAACGATCGCGGAGAACCAGTTTGAAGGAGATCCGGTATATCAGGTATTCGTAGACGAGATGCAGTACGCAAACGCAAGAGGTCCTCTTCCGGAGTGGCCGGATATCTCAGACGCTATCTCGCTTGCCTTCAATAAGGTCATAACCGGTGAGAGCGCTCCCGAGGACGCCGCTAAAGAGGCACAGGCTACGATCGACGGTATCCTTGGCAAATAAGCCGGAAACGACCGTTTAGTATAAAACATATTGCGATAACACTGAAAATATGATGTAATGAGATTTACTGAAGGAGGGGTAAGTACATTTGGTTGTACTTCCCCTCTTTTGCAACAATAAACGGGCCTGGAGGACAAAAATGATCGAGAACAGAACAGTTGTAACGGATCCGTTCTTTAAACGCTACAAAAAGCTTGTCAGAACGGAAATGCTTCCTTACCAGTGGGATGTACTTAATGACAGGAGAGACATAAAGATTGAAAGAGAAAGGGATGATGATTCCATTCCCAATGAGAAAAGCCATGCGATAGAAAACTTTAAGATAGCCGCCGGGAAAAGTAAGGGCGAGCATTACGGATGGGTATTTCAGGACAGTGATGTCTATAAATGGCTGGAGGCCGCCGCATATTCCCTTACGGATGAATGGGATGAAAAGCTTAAGGAGACGGCAGACGGCGTGGTCAGCCTGATCGCAGAAGCGCAGGAGGAGGACGGATACATAAACACCTATTTTACTGTCATGGAGCCTGAGAGGCGCTACAGGCGCCTGGGGGAGAGCCATGAGCTTTACTGCGCGGGACATCTTTTGGAGGCCTTGTCCGCCTATTATCGGGTTACGGGCAATGAAGAGGCGATAATGGTTGCAAAAAAGCTTGCCGACCATATCGACAGCGCGTTCGGACCGGAGGATGGAAAGATACACGGACCGGACGGGCATGAGGAGATAGAGATCGGTCTTATGAAGCTGTATCATATCATCAGGGAAATGATTCAGTCTGCAGAGCAGACCGAATCGGCACGAACTGAAGTTCGTGCCAAAGCGCACGATTTGCTCCGCAAATCGGCGCATGACGAAGAGAGGTATCTGAAGCTGGCTTCATATTTCCTGAAAATCAGGGGAACAGACCCTGATTTCTTTGACAGACAGTACGCTGCAGACGGTGGGGATCCTCTGATCCGGGGCATAAAGCGATTCGGACCCGCCTATCTTCAGATGCATCTGCCCCTTAAGGATCAGGATACGGCGGAGGGACACGCAGTCAGGCTGGTGTATATGTGTACGGCTATGGCTGACGTTGCGTTTGAGTCCGGGGATCACTCTCTTAAAGATGCCTGCCAAAGGATATGGAGGAATATCGTGGACAGACGTATGTATATTACGGGAGGGATAGGCTCAACGGTGACTGGGGAGGCTTTCACCCTGGATTACGATCTGCCGAACGATACGATGTACTGTGAGACCTGTGCCTCGATAGGGCTTGTATTTTTTGCGGGAAGGATGTTAAAGCTTGACAGGGATTCCGAGTATGCGGATGTGATGGAACGGGCGCTTTATAATACCGTCCTTTCAGGAATGGCTCTGGACGGCAAGCATTTCTTCTACGTGAATCCGTTAGAGGTGGTTCCGGAAAAAGGAAGGAAGGATCCCGGAAAGAGCCATGTCAAGAGTGTAAGGCCCGAGTGGCTCGGCTGTGCCTGCTGTCCTCCGAATCTGGCAAGGCTTATAACTTCGGTAGATGATTATATTTATACGGTCTGCGATGATTTGACCGTACTGGTCAATCTCTTTATCAGGTCTTCCATAACTCTTAAGACCGATGGAAATAGAGGAGACGGTCTTTCTGCGTCTGACAGGCCTTATACGGCGGATGGACAGGACCCGGAAGAAATGATCCGGTCCGTAAACAGTCCGGATAAGCATGAACTAAAAGACATGCCTGAGCACACGATTTCCCATGCAGACCGGTGCAGTACGGAGATTACGATCCGGCAGGAATCGGATTTTCCAAAGACCGGGAATATCCGGTTTTATGTTTCCAACCCTTCCGGCAAAACGATCCGTCTTGGGATAAGGATACCCGGATGGACCGACCGCGTCTGCGGATCATTAGATAATGAAAAGCAAAAGATAGAGCCTGACAGGGGATTCTGGTATGTTGAGATCCCGGGCGGGGAGCATGAGATAGAATTTGATATGGAGATCATCCCGAAGCGGTGGTATGCTAACGTCCGTGTTTCGGAGGATGTGCACAAGGCTGCGGTAGTAAGAGGCCCTCAGATTTTCTGCCTGGAGGAAAAGGATAACGGGAAGGATCTTCACTGCCTTTCCCTGATGGAGGGAAGCGGACTTAACTGCGAATGGAGAGAGGATCTTCTGGACGGGATCTGCGTGATAGAAGGAAAAGGCATGCGATACATGCCGGCAGACGGAGAAGACGGTGCACAGGCAGCCGGTGGGGCGGCAGATAAAGAAAGGCACGGTGGAAAGCTTTATACCGATCATCACGATTACAGCGTAAAAGAGCAGACACTCCGGTTTATCCCGTATTATGCATGGGGAAACCGCGGGGAAAACGAGATGAGGGTGTGGATCCCGGAGGCCCCTTAAATCCCGGGGAAGACTGAAAAAAATGGAATTTGCGGGGCAGGATCCCTTTAGAGCAGAGCGGAGGAATGATTATGATCTATAAGAATGGAAAACAGCTTGTATACAGATATGATGCAGAAAAGCTTCTGATCGAGCCCTGGGGAGAGAACGCGCTCAGGATACGGGCGACTAAGTGCGCAGATTTTCCTGAAAATAACTGGGCGCTGACGGAAAGACCGGATACTCCGGATAAGATAGATATTGGTACAGACGAGGTTTGCGGTACGATCAGAAACGGCAGGATATCAGCCGAGATCAGCGTGGCCGGGAAAATAAAGATATACAGGGATGAGACCCTGATCCTTGAAGAGTATTGGAGAAACAGGAGAGATGTCACGGATCCGAATTGCAGCGCGATCGAGGTTGAAGGCAGGGAATTCAAACCGAATATCGGGGGTGATTATCATCTGACAATGCGTCTCGAATCCCTCAGCGCGGATGAAAAGATCTTCGGTATGGGCCAGTATCAGCAGAAATATCTCAACCTGAAAGGAACTGATATAGAGCTTGCGCACAGGAACTCACAGGCGTCGGTGCCCTTTGCCGTTTCCTCTCTGGGATACGGTCTGCTATGGAACAATCCGGCAGTAGGAAGGGCCGTTTTCGGGAAGAATGTAATGAGCTTTGAGGCATACAGCACCAGGGCGTTAGACTACTGGATAGTGGCCGGGGACACGCCCGGAGAGATCATAGAGGCCTACGCTTCCGTGACAGGTAGAGTGCCGATGATGCCTGAGTACGGAATGGGCTTCTGGCAGTGCAAGCTCCGTTACCAGACACAGGAGGAGCTTCTTAACGTTGCAAGGGAATATAAAAGACGCGGAATTCCTCTTGATGTGATCGTTGTCGATTTCTTTCACTGGCCGAAGCAGGGGGAGTGGAAATTCGATCATGTCTACTGGCCTGACCCGAAGGCAATGGTTGATGAATTAAAGAGCATGGGGACAGAGCTGATGGTCTCCGTCTGGCCAACTGTAGACAGGGAAAGCGAAAACTATGAGGAAATGCTGGAAAAGGGATATCTGATCCGGACAGAGAGAGGATTCCGTGTCGGACTCAATTTTGAGGGCGCTACGATCCATTTTGACGCAACGAACCCAGAGGCAAGAAAATATGTGTGGGAGAAGGCAAGGAAGAATTATTATGACCTGGGTATCCGCATTTTCTGGCTGGATGAAGCGGAGCCGGAATATAGCGCCTATGATTTCGACAACTACAGATATTATCTGGGGACCGATCTTGAAATAGGGAACATATATCCTCTGGAATATGCAAAAACCTTTTACGAGGGTATGCGGGATGAAGGACAGGAAGGGATAATAAATCTCCTTCGCTGTGCCTGGGCAGGCAGCCAGAAATACGGCGCTCTAGTCTGGTCGGGAGATATCGCCTCCAGCTTTGACAGCATGAGAAATCAGCTGGCGGCGGGCCTTAATATGGGTATTGCGGGCATCCCCTGGTGGACGACGGATATCGGCGGATTCCACGGCGGAGATCCGGACGATCCCGCTTTTCGGGAGCTGTTTGCCAGATGGTTCGAATGGGGGGCTTTCTGCCCGGTAATGAGGCTGCACGGCGACCGTGAACCGCGTCAGCCGCAGGTGGGAACTACCGGAGGAGCGACCTGCCGTTCGGGTGCCGCAAATGAGATCTACAGCTATGGGGACGAGGTATATGATATCTGCAGGAAATATATAGAAGTTCGGGAAAATCTGCGTTCCTATACGAGAGAGGTCATGATGGAAGCGCATGAAAAAGGAACGCCTGTGATGCGTACGCTTTTTTATATGTTTCCTGACGACAGGCAGTGCTGGGAAATTGAAGATGAGTATCTCTACGGTCCTGATATTTTAGTGGCTCCCGTATTTAAAGCAGGGGAAAGAAAACGGAGAGTTTACCTTCCTAAGGGCGAGAACTGGCGCGAGCATTCCACGGGGATAGAGTATGAAGGAGGACGGTTCGTGGAAGCGGACGCGCCGCTTGATGTTATTCCGGTGTTTTTAAGAGAAACCACTGTTGTTGGTGAACAGTTATGAAGATCAGAGTATTGAAAGAGTATAACCTCAATGTTACAATAGACGGGTAAGCGCAAATCGGCGTATAAGGAAATGATCCGGTCTGCAAGCAGACCGGATCGGCATAAACTAAAGTTTATGCCAAAGCGCACGATTTGCTTCGCAAATCGGCGCATAATGATCCGGTCTGCAAATCGGCGCAGTAAACTATTTACTTCTACAAGGAGGTTATCATGAACAGAGTGTCAGGGAATTTAAGGAAAGCAAAATTACGTCTTATGAATGATCCGGAGCTTAAAAAGCTTCTGGTCAGAAGCGGCTGGAACGAGATCGTTCTGGATATTGACGGCGACGGCTCGGCCGATGTCTGCTTCTCCGATGAGAGCGGTGACGGTGATATTGATACCGTTGCTATCGATTTAACGGGGGACGGGGAATTCAATCTTTATCTTCATGATGCGGACGGAAACGGAATACCGGATACAGTGTTCTGGGCAGAGGACGGATCGGAGGAACTTGAGCTTATCGCTTCCGGATCAGGCGTTGAGCAGGAGCTTATAAGGATCGGCGGCCATATCAGAAACCTCCTTATAGCAGAGGAATTCTTAAATGAGGAATTCAACCTTTCGTTGGCTGACCTGACGGCATATATGAAGGAGCATCTGGCAGAGCTTATTGAGGAAGTGAACAGGATAGCCAATGCCGAGGGCATCGACAAGGTCTATTATTTCCTTGAGGGTGCGGAAACCTATTACCTTGCCACTGTTGAGGCAATAGCTGATCCCAACGCTGAAACGGAATATCTTGATGATCCCGGGAATGTTAAGCTTCAGCCGAGGGTAAGGCCGTTCGGAACGCTCTTATTATATGACGGGCGGCTTTATATACAGACCGGGAAGGTTAAGGACGTGTCAAAGCAGATAGCTGAGAATCCTTTAGTCGAGCTCTGTGCCTTTATGGACGGAAAGTGGCTGAGGATCTCCGGTGAGCTTGTAAATGACGATTCCGTGGATATCAAGCGCGCAATGCTTGAAAAGATGCCGAGCCTTAAGGCAATGTACAGCGCCGAGGACTCAAATATGCAGATGCTTTACTTTAAGAACGCGACCGCTACCTTTTCTTCCTTCACCGAAGAGCCTGAGGTCATAGAATTCGGTTGGACCGAATAAAAATATCAGGAATCGGTACTGTGAATACGCATGTCACAAAGCCGGGCAGTGATGAGAAAAAAGCAGGTGAGATATCATCTCAGTCAGAGATCATCCCACGACTGTACATGAAGCTTCTGCCCGTGCAGATCGTTCTTGTTATCATAGGCGGTTCAAATGCCATCATCGACAACTGCTTTGCCGGCAATCTTATAGGACCGCAGGCTATGGCGGTCACAGGGCTGTTTGGCCCTGTGACCTTCTTTCTGAACGCCGTGAACACTCTGATATTCGGCGGCGCTCAGGTGCTTTGCGGAAAATGTCTTGGAAAGAAGATGGTGGAAAGAACGAGGAGCTTTTTCTCGCTTGACATGATCATTATGATAATGATTTCCACTGCCCTTCTAATCGCCTGTGAGTTTTTTGCAGTTCCGATCGCCACTGCTATGGATGCGAAGGATGAGATCATACCTGAGCTTGCTTCCTACATACGCGGATATGCGGTCGGCCTGCCTTTTTATTGCCTCGGAACACAGTTTACCGCATTTTTGCAATTGGAACATCAGGAAAAGCGAAGCTATATCTCCGTCGCTGTGATGTTTGCCGTCAACGCTTTCTGTAACTGGCTGTTTGTAGCCGTATTTCACATGGGCCTGTTTGGGCTGGGGCTTTCCACATCGGTGGGAAATATTGTCTTTTTCATTATCCAGGGAGTTTATTTTCTTGGAAGCAAAGCAGTCATACGTTTCAGCCGGGAAAGCATAGTTTTTTCGGATATCAGGGATATACTGATATATGGCCTGCCCGGAGCCACCGCGCAATTATGCATCTGCCTTAGAGGACTTTTCCTGAATAATATTATCCAGCGTTATGTCGGTCAGGACGGACTTGCGTCATATTCGGCAGTCTTTTCTTTCGGAAGCATATTCTGGTGTGTCCCTGCGGGCGTCAGTTCGGCGGTAATGGTGCTTGGAAGCGTTTTTGCCGGAGAAGAGGACAGGGTCGGATTGAAGGTGCTGATGAAGACATTTCTGACATGGGGCGTGGGATTTACCACGATCGCGGCTCTTGTCGAGATCTCACTTTTTTATCCTTTTACAAATATTTTCTTTCATGATCCCACATCTGAAGTTTACAGGATGACACTGGCCGGTTTTGCGCTGTATCCCCTGTTCGCCCCCCTGAGTACGCTTATAGCGGGCTTTTCCAATTATTTTCACTGCCTTTCACAAGAAAGGATAGTCCGTATCATATCGGTAACTGACGGGATATTGGGGGTCTGTCTTTTCACGCTCCTTCTGGTCCCACGATGCGGAATGATGGGGGTATGGGCCGGCCAGGTTTTGGGCAGCGTGTTCAACGTTTTTATTATCGCACTATATATATATCTGTATAATAAAAAACCGCCGGTGAGCCTTGACAGGCTGATGTGCTTTGACAGGGGTTTCGGCGTACCGGAGGATAACAGGATCGATATCACTGTCCACAGTATGGAGGAGGTGATCAATCTTTCCAGACAGGTATGGGCATTTTGTGAAAAGCACGGACTTTCGAGACGGAGGATGTATTTTTCTTCACTCTGCACGGAGGAACTTGCCGGCAATATTGTTACGTACGGTTTCAATGATAAAAGAAAACACAGTATAGATATCCGCGTTTCCTGCATAAATGAGGAGATCGTGATCTGCTTCAAGGATGACGGCATTCCCTTCAATCCCGAGGAAGCTTCCCGCTTATTTCAAGGTGAGGATACAAAAGCGCAAAAAGAAGGAGCAACCTTTAATAATATAGGTCTGCACATTGTAAGCTACATATCAGATTCCATGACATATCAGAATACATTCGGTCTGAATATCCTGACCATAATCGTATGAGAGGACCATTTGGGTCCCGTTTCGCGATTATATAACAATCTCCACAGAGCCCCCGTAATAAGGCCATACGTCTCTGCGTTCGTGCGCATCAAACCGTTCACTTCAAAAATCCTGCTGTTCACTGCACAGGGGTTTATATGCGTATCCCGGTTTCCGAAAAAGAGAATAAATGAGTGTATCTGCCCCGTGATAAATTAAAGATTTTATATTTCATACCGATATCTAAGATAAGGGTTATTGTTTAACCGGGGAGAACGCAGCGTAATTTTCTGTTACCTTATACATGATACATGGCGGTGTGAACTATGGAACTTAAAAAACTGGATCTTGAACTGACGGTTTGTAAAATAACAGACATTTCGGCTGTTGATTTTTCTGCGGATTTTTTCTTTATCGGAAAAACTGATGAAGAGCTTTCTCTGGTGTGCAAGACTGAAGATACACCGGATGGAACGACAGAACGGGATGATGGCTGGAGAGGCTTTCGCATCCAGGGAGTGCTGGATTTCTCACTGATAGGAATACTCTCAGGATTGTCCGGTATTCTCGCGGAACATAAAATAGGTATATTTGCTGTATCGACGTACAATACGGACTATATTCTTGTGAAAGAAGAAAACTTTGAGCAGGCTCTTGAAGTATTAGCCTCCGAAGGTTACATTATAGTATAGTTCCCTAAAAAGTTGTATTAAAATTATTACTATGAAAGTTAATTCTGTCATATTTTTTCTCCTTACAATTTCTTAGGAAAACAGCCCTTGGCAGTGCAACTTCAAAAAGTTTATATATTATTTCTCCGCACCATAACTGCATCTTTTCGCCGGTATTTTTCATAGACTGGCAGATCGGGAACTGGGCAAATGATGTGACAATGGAGCTTCATAATGCCGGACGTTACATGGAAGCCATCGAGGTCGATGAAAACATATTGAACATAAACTGGGGCAGAAGTAATGATCTGTTCCATGAAAATGCCCTGCGGGATATTGCTGATGAGTATGCCTATATGGGCAATCTGGATAAGTGCCTGGAGTTGTATCAGGAGTACCTGACAAAGGATCCGCTCTGGGGATGGATCGGATACTACAGGCAGCTTAATGAGCATGGTGATGACAGGTTTGAGAAGGTTCTGGATGATCTGTACCAGAGGGTCAATGCAGGGGAAGACTTTAGAGATAAAGAAGACCTCTATCGGGAACTTGGTGATGAATACAATACTCTCGGGAATCAGGAGCGGGCCGAGTATTTTTACGGGCTTGAAGATGCGGAAAAGGAAAAAGAAAAAGCCAATCGCAGATCGTTTACTATGGATGATTATCTGCATATAAACCAGCCAATAATGAAGAAAAAGATTTATCCAAATGATCCATGCCCTTGTGGATCCGGAAAGAAATATAAGAAATGCTGTGGAAGGAAATGATTATTGTGGAGGG
>JAIKXO010000303.1 GCA_024684065.1 Lachnospiraceae bacterium | reverse complement strand
CTGCGTTGCCGTCATCATTACGATAAATAAAATGGAAAACAACACATCAAGCAACGGTGTAAGGTTGATCTCAGGCAGGATCCTGCTTCTGCCCCGTCTCATTCATACCGCTCCTGTGCCGATCTGCGAAACAGATCGTGTGCTTTGGTTACCTTATTACGTACCTGTTACCTTATCCGGTTTTTTGTAAATGTCATGATGGCTTTGCCTGAGAAACGCTCAAAAAAAGGCTTCCCGTTTTTTCCCATCAGGGCTCTCAAAGGTTTCCAGCGCCGCCACTATCTCCGCATCCTCGCTGTCCACCCTGTATATCTTCTCATACCTGCTTATCCCGTCTTCTATGTAATTAATGCAAGTCGAAACGATTATGATATCGACTATTTTATATATGACCGCAAACAGTATGCCAAGTATCGTTGTCGAAAGCGCAAGCTCCACACCGTGGTACATATCCTCTCCGTTCTTCATCGCGATATACAGTCCCGCAACAGTTCCGAGGATCCCAAGGAGCGTAAATATCTGTATGGTCAGAGAGAAAGCGGAGTACCAGCACCCCTGCCTCTGATAATCCTCCAGAAACTGATCGAACTCGTCCCAGTTATGATTGGACTTAAGCTCTATGGTCTTCTCAACCCTGCCCTTTGCCTCTTTTCTGGCGGTATTGCTGTTCATTATTTCCTTGCGGTTAAGCTTCCATATCCTGAGCCTTAAGCTTACCATGATCCATATGGAAACCCACATAAGAACAAACTCAAACACCGCGACCGCAATGATCGCAGGATTTGTCACCCTGTCCAGGAATTCGCACAATATTTCCATCCACTGTTTCCTTTCCTTTTTTACCGCCATTTCCCCGGAGAGATTATCGGGAAATGCTGATCATTTTCTTAGTTATTGTACTCCAATATGAAAGGTATTTCCATATCGGAAATATATTTCTCGCAAAACAAAACCGGCGGGGCGATGATCCTGCCCGCCGGCAATCCGTTTTAGTTTACATAACATATCAGTTCTGCGCCGATCTGCGCAGCAGATCGTGCGCTTAGGCACGAACTTCAGTTCGTGCCGATTCGGTCTGTTTTTCAGACCGAATCATTTCCGCTTTCCCAGAACAACTCATCAAGCGTCTTATCAAGCGCCTTGCATATGGCTATGCAAAGATTGATGGTCGGATTGTAATCGCCTTTTTCTATGGCGCTCAAGGTCTGCCTGGATACGCCGCACAGCTTTGCAAGCTCCTCCTGGGACAGGTCCTTAGCGGCTCTGGCGGATTTAAGCCTTAAATTTTTCATACTCACTCCTCTCCGTCGTCGCTTTTAACTGTCAAATGCTTGATAAGAAGCTCAATGATCAGTATCGTCATCATGATCACCACCATGATATTGACCATCGGAAACCCCAGCTTTCCGTCTTCATAGATACCTGATGAACTGATTGAATTTACGGCGACAAAAACATTCAGGGCTAAAGCGATAGCAATTACCCACATGTACTTCTTCGGATCATTATTGAGTCCCCAGTAAACGTCATTCCAGATACAGTACACGCATAACACAGTGCAGCCTGTAAATATGCCGCCCGCATGGAGGATATAATCATGTATGGGCAGTGACACTCCGCTGAGCGTGATGATCATCATTATCGCCTCATATATAACGATCGTATAGAATCCGAGCATATAACCTGTGCCTCTGAGCTTCTGCTGCCGCTCGTCGTACTCAGTCTTCATCTTTTTGTTTGTATTTATCGCCTTGAAAATAATAACACATATGATAAGCCCTATCATAAGTCCTACAGCCGCACCTGCCGATCTTGCAATACTCATTTTGTTTCCTCCTTTATTTCAGGGGTTTTCCCCTTTAAATACATACATAATATAAAATGAGACGTCTTCATCTGACTTAGATGATAACGCCTCATTAGCAATTTGTCAACTATATTTTACATTTTTCTATTCTTTTTTTGTGATTTATACTCTTGACAGCTCCCGACGCCGGCCATTAATGCTTAGTTGTAATCCGAGAGGCCAGTTTGTAAGACGAAATGCTTGTTTGTAAATTGAAAACTGTACATTTGTAAACGAAACGCCAGTTTTGTACGCCAAATGCCGGCTATTAATCCAGGCTATTAATCTGACACCTGCACCGGTCTGTGATCCCGGCCTCAGTCGCCGACCTTCTTTATAAACAGTTCATAGGTACCGTCACCGTTTTCCTGAAGATCCAGGATTTCATGGCCTTCCTCTTTTATGCTTCTCGGCACATTCTGTAAAGGCTCACCGTCATTTAAGTGAACCTGAAGTACCTGTCCTTCATCCATCTCTTCAAGAGCCACCTTGGTCTTAACGAAGGTTATCGGGCATGTCACATCTGTAATGTCTATTATTTCATCAACTTTATAATCTTCATTTGCCATTATTTTATTCCTCCGGTCAAAGGGGCCCTGCCCCTTAAATTTTCCTGCACACTCTTAGAGCACGCGGCTCCTGTCAGGCTTCCGAAATGATCAGTTCTTCTTTTCTGACTGATCTGCCGTCTGCGGGTCCCTCGATATGAAAAGCGTTCAGAACGGGAGCCTCCTCCTTCTCAAGTGACAGGATCAGATAACTTGCCCTGCTGTCATTGGCAAGCCTT
The DNA here is from genome assembly GCA_024684065.1 of Lachnospiraceae bacterium. Next base: position 1,410 of record JAIKXO010000303.1, on the reverse strand, counting down.
TTATCTTCCTCAGACGGCCGGGACGGCGTGTTTGGATGAGAGTGCCAGTTACCGAGAGGCACAAGGCCTTTTGCCCTCATATCCTTTACCGCTGCAAGCTGCTCCCTGGGATCTATTGAAAAGTGTTCATTCGTGTGATCCGTATTGGTAAGCAGATATACCTTTTCAATGACCCTTGATCCGTCCTCCCGATCCCTTCCGGCTATAAGCCCGCATGCTTCGTCAGGCCGTTCGGAAAGAGCATATTTATATATCCTGTCAAGATCTGTTTTTCTGATATATATTTTCATGGAAGACACCCCTATTAAGCAGAGCCTGACTACATCTTCATGTCACAGGCAGCCTGCTCGTAGTCGATAAGCTCAGTGATCGAAGGTGTATCAGAGCAGACGGCGCAGCCGTTTTTTCTGGGCGGGAGCTTGATCTTGTGAAACTCCATCTTCAGGGCGTCATATGTAAGAAGATATCCGCATAAAAGCTCTCCGACGCCGGTAATATATTTTACCGCCTCCATCGCCTGAAGAGAGCCTATCACTCCTCCCATCGCCCCGATAACGCCCGCCTGCTTGCATGTCGGGACAGCATCCTTCGGCGGGGGATTTTTGAATATGCACCGGTAACACGGGCCCTTACCCGGTATTATGGTGGTAAGCTGACCCTTAAACCTTATTATCCCTGCGTGGCTCAGAGGCTTCCCCGCCATTACGCACGCATCGTTGATCAGAAACTTTGCCGGGAAATTGTCCGTGCCGTCCAGTATGAAATCATAATCCTTTATGAGCTCCATAACGTTTGAGCTGTTCACAAATTCATAATAGGTATTCACACTGACATCGGGATTGATGGCATGCATGGTCTCAGCCGCCGACTCCACCTTCTTTTTACCGATATCATCTGTCGTATGTATCACCTGGCGCTGAAGGTTGGAAAGATCCACGACATCAGCATCCGCTATTCCGATCGTTCCGACGCCGGCCGCCGCAAGATACAGTGCAGCCGGGGCTCCGAGACCTCCCGCCCCGATTATCAGCACCTTTGCGTTAAGAAGCTTCTTCTGGCCCTTCGCCCCTATCTCTTTTAAGATGATATGTCTCGAATATCGCTCCAGCTGCTCATTCGTAAACGGCATTATCTTCCCCCTCCCATAAAATACAGAAACTCTACCTCGTCTCCTTCCGAAAGCTTATGGGTATCAAAGGACTCCGCATCAATAAATTCCTCATTTACCGATACTGTGACATACTGGGGAGTTTCCACGTTCTCCTGTTGTAGAAGAGCCGCTACGCTGATACCGTCTGAAACCTCTTTTTTCTCTCCCGCTACCGTGATCTTCATAAACCCTTTTCTCCTTTCATGCAAAGCTTCTCAAAACTTTGATCATCGCATCCACATCATCCGGCGAATTGTAAA
>JAIKXO010000281.1 GCA_024684065.1 Lachnospiraceae bacterium | reverse complement strand
GGCAGGGGTAGAGCTCCCCGAAGGCCGTCACTGCGAAATACTCCGTTCCGGCGCCGCACCCCGAAACCCTTTTATAGATGCAGGGTCCGTCCTCAAGATCTATCATATAATGATAAAAGGTTATGGGCTTTCCGTCCTTTTTTCTCCTTATCATATCCTTTGCAAGGATCTCATACTGCTCCTTTAATACAGGAAGGTCCTCCGGCGTTAAGGCATTTTTGTCGGAAGGAGCGCAGACCACGGGCTCCATGGAAAGCTCAGTAAAGCCCAGATCATCGGCCATATGGAAGATATCCTTTGTAAAATCGGGATTGTGCCTTGTAAAGGTTCCACGGATATAATATCCCCTGCCTCCTCTTCTTTCGACAAATTCCTTAAATTTCGGAACTATCCTTTCATAGCTCCCGGCTCCGCTTATGTCCTTCCTGAAGCGGTCGTTTACCTCAGGCCTTCCGTCAAGGCTCAGGACAACGTTATAGCATTCCCTGTTTGCCCAGTCGATCACTTCGTCGTTGATCCCGATGCCGTTGGTAGTAAGCGTGAATCTGAAATTCTTCCCGAGATCCCCTTCTATGCTTCTTGCATAGGCAACAAGCTCTTTCACCACGTCGAAATTAAGGAGCGGCTCTCCTCCGAAAAAGTCGACCTCCAGATTCCTTCTTGTTCCCGAGTTCTCAACAAGGAAATCAAGCGCCCTCTTTCCCGTCTCAAAGCTCATCAGGCCGCTCTTTCCCTTAAACCTGCCCTGTGCCGCAAAACAGTATTCGCAGTTTAGGTTGCAGCTGTGGGCAACTAACAGACAGAGCGCCTTTATGACCGTATTCCGCTTTTTCAGATCAAAAGCTATGTCTTTATAAATGTCCTCCGAGAAAAGCTTCCCCGCCTCTGTGAGGGCGCAGATATCCGAAAAAGTCTCCTCCAGCTCGCTCTTTGAAGCTTCGGGGTGCATCGATGAAAGCTTATCGAGGACCGCACTGCGGAAGGCTTCGTCCTTCAGGATCTCCTTTTCAAAGCCCCTGCCCCGGCCCTTTTCTGCGGCAAGCCCGTCGTCTGTTATCTTAACCGCATCATAAGCAAGCCCGTCCGTCACATGTACGCTCGCGCTTGCCACATCTAATACGATATTGTAACCGTTAAGTTTATATTGATGGATCATATTGTTCTATAATAACCGGACGATAAACCCGGATGTCCCGGGATATATCCCTTCAAAATACTGCCTAAGGAAAAACTGATTAACAGCGTTTCCCTAAAACAACATAGACCCGCAAAAAAACCTTTCAGGTTCTCGCGGGCCTATGCAGTTTTGCCGTTATTCAGATAAATAACATGTTGTTTATTTTGCCTTTTTCTGCTCGCAGGCCTGATTGGCTATACCGCAGCTTGTCTTGCAGGCGCTCTGGCAGGAGGTCTGGCATTCGCCGCAGCCGCCGTCCTTAACGCTCTTCTTAATATCGCGTGAATTTAATGTGATGATGTGTTTCATACGGATACCTCTTCTTTTTATGATTTATCAGCCTGTCCGTAAAACGACCTGAAAACCGGCCGGATTTACCTTACAGGCTTTACGCGCTCCCTGACAGGAACCGCTGTTTCCAAACGCATATATCATAACCTTATGCCAGGTGGTTGTCAAGTTTAAGCCTCAAACAGGCTTTACAGTTCAAACCGCCAAAAGACTTAAGGAACAATTGAATAAATCAGTGTTTCCTTAATATTCTTTCCCCGTCACTCTGCCCGCTCGAAGCAAGGCACGCTGCCCCCGGATACGTTATAAATTATAAGCTTAGGGGGATCCCTGGCCGGTTGTTACCGTGATCTCTCCCCTTCTGTCCCCGGTGCGGCTTTTTCTCAGAAGCGGATCGTTTTTGGAAAGAAACCCTGCAAGCTTTTCCGTTATCCTCTCTCCCGGCACTATAACAGGGATCCCAGGAGGATACAGGTATATATATTCCGCAGCCGTCTGACCCGGTGCTTCCCTGTATGATATAGTCCTGCTCTCCGCTTCCAGCGCCCCGGTGATCGTCAGTGCTGCCTTATATCCGGCCTTTCCTTCGTATATTTCCCGGAATATTTCATAAGCCCCTTCTTTTGTGCAGATCCGGGATTTTTTCAGGTCTTCTTTTTTCAGATTTTCTTCTTTCAGATTTTCTTCTTTCAGGATATTTTCCGACAGGTTCCTGTCAATTTCCGTAAGCGCCTGTAGAAGCCTGTCAAATCCTTCCTCAGTGTCACAGGCAGAAGTCAAAGCAAGCGTATTGAAGCCTGCGCTCATCTCCGTCTCTATGTGATATCTTTCCCTTAAGATCATCGATAGAGCAGAACCGGTGAGACCTGCTTTTCTGCCGTTTATCAGGATCCTCCCGGGATCTTTCGCAAATATTCCCTCTTTGCGGTTTTTTCCCGCCCCGGGTTTCAAAGTTCCCGCAAACATCAATACCTTAAGCCTCTTTATCTCCTTAAGGCCGTCCGAAAACCTCTCCAACCTTCTTTCATACTCCGAAAAGAGCCTTCCGCCCTTCTTTTCAAGCACATCCACACACTCATCCATGGAAGCCATCAGGACGTATGAAGGCGAGCTCGTTTCATATATTGAAAGCTGTTCTTCTATCTGAGCTTCATTCACATATTCCCAAGACCTAAGATGCAGAAAAGCCGACTGGGTCAGCGCCGGTAAAGTTTTATGCACGCTGTCGATGACGATATCCGCACCGGCTTTCAAGGCTGACAGGTCGGAAAGCCCTGCAAATAAAGCGCCGCTTTTCCCGCTGCCATATGGAGTGTCCGTACAGGATCCCCCGGCCTTTCCGCTGTCATCCGAAGCGCTTCCAAAAGATCCCCCGCCGCTTCCGTAAAACGAAAGATGCGCGCCGTGGGCTTCGTCCACTATCAGGGGGATCCCGTGCTCATGGCAGATGCGCGATATCTCTTTTATGTCAGAAATAACGCCCTCATAAGTTGGACTTGTGATGACAACCGCCTTTGCTCCCGGGCAGGACCTGACCGCTTCAAGCACCGTAGAGGGACTGACGCTTCCCAGAATATCATACTCATCGTTATATTCAGGAATGGCATAAAACGTGCCCAGGCATTTTATTTCAACGGCGTGAAATACCGAGATATGGCAGTTCCTCGCAATTATAATCCTGTCATTATGCTTTGTGACCGCTCCTATGGCGGCAAGTATCCCGCAGGTCGCGCCACAGGTCAGAAACCAGGTCTTCTCAGAGCCGTAGAGCCTTCCCGCCCTGTCCATAGCCGCCTTTATCATTCCTCCGGCATGATGCAGGTCATCAAAGCCCTCGATCTCCGTAATATCGATCCCATAGGGAAGTGCGTTGTTTCCGGGGTTTTTCCTTTTATGTCCCGGCATATGCATGGGATAAAAAGGACCTGCGGAAAGCTCTGCAAGTCCTCTCAGTATACCGTCTCTTTTATTTTCAGATTTCATCATACTGCCTTAACAGGTACAGTCAGGATAAAACGCCATCCTGCTGTATTGCAAACGACAAAATAACAGCATTTCAGCGGCCAAAATCCGTTACAGACATCTCACTCCTTCAGAAGATATCTGATCAGATCGTTAAATACCCTGTCAGCTTCTGCCCGGCCCAGGTCATAGGTTTTCTGAAGCTTATCCGGGCTGTGGGTTATGTGCCCTATTGGGAGCGGCTCCTTCGGCGCGATCACAAAGGTATTGCCAAGCCTCTCCTGATCATTTACATAACGCATCTGGCTGTTATACATGATATGCCTGTTTTCGCAGGCCTCTATGAACTTTGGATAGTCCTTATATTTTTTCCTGATATAGGGCATGGCACGATTCCTTGACTTTACATAGTCCCTCGGCTTGGTAAGAACCGTGACGATCTTATCGTAGCCCTTTTTCCGGAAGAACTTAAGCGGTATCGAATCAGCTACCCCACCGTCGAGAAGCTTCATACCGTCAAGGATAACCGTGTTCGATACAAGCGGCATCGAGCTTGAGGCCCTTATCCATTCAAGCCCGGCATAGCCCATCTCAGTAAGTTTTTTGTATACAGGCTCTCCGGTCTTTACGTTCGTGGCAACGACATAGAATTCCATGGGGTTCTTTACAAAGGCCTCTTCATCGAAGGGATCGAGCTCTGTCGGAAGCACATGATAGCAGAACTTTGCATTGTACATATCCCCGGTCTTTATAAGGGAGCGGACGCTGCAATATCTTTGGTCCTTACAGTACTCCCTGTTATATCGCAGAGCCCTTCCGATCTGCCGGGACTTGTAGTTGCAGCCGAAAGCCGTGCCCGCGGAAACTCCCACAAGGCCGTCAAATTCAATCCCCTTTTCCATAAGATAGTCAAGCACCCCGCAGGTAAACAACCCCCGCATAGCGCCGCCTTCAAGAACCAAACCCCGCATAGCTACCTCCGCAGACTGCTTTGGTGAGTATACGGAAATGATCACCGCGCAGTCTTACCTCTCGTCAGCCATAAATGCAAGAACAATCACGCCCGGTCCGGCATGGGCCCCTATGACGGGCGACATCTCCGTAATATACTTCGCCTTGTGGCCGCAGTCCTCATAGATAAGGTTCTCTAAGATCTTTGCTTCCTCAAGGCAGGAACCGTGGCAGATAAAATATGTGCTCTTGTCTATGGCATTTTTTGCAAATATTTTCTGAAGCGCTTTTATCGACTGGCTTCTTCCCCTTACCTTCTGCATATTCTCAAGCTTGCCTTCGTTCGTGACCCTTAATACGGGCTTGAGCTGCAGAACGCCTCCGGCAAAAGCCGCCGCCGCACTTATTCTACCACCTCTTTTTAAATATATCAAATCATCCACGATAAACCAGACACAGGCTTTCTGCATATTCGCATATACATAATCTGCCATTTCATCTATGGTCTTTCCTTCCTTTTTCATCAGACAGACATGATCTATGAGCATCCCCTGGGCTACGGTAGTCGTAAGCGTATCAATTGTGTAGATCTTCCTGTCGGGGAATTCGGTATTAAGCTCGTCGGCCGCTATGCTTGCAGCGTTGGCCGTATTGCTCAGTCCCGTCGACATACCTATATATATGATATCATTCCCCTTTTCAAGCTCCTCCTTAAAGGAATCATAAAAGGTCTGCATGTTGATGGCAGAGGTCTTTGCGATCCCGCCCTTTCTCATCTTGTCATAGAACTCTTCACAGGACATCTGGTCGCTCGTATATTCCCTGTCGGAATCATCAAATTTAAAAGTGAGGCACTCGTAACGCACTCCCCACTCCCTAAGGACATCGCCCCCCATATCGCACGATGAATCGGTAAAAATAATTGTCTCAGCCATTGCCTCCTCCAATTTTAGAAATCACTACATCTGATTTACGATATCAGATTAACAGTTTATTGTAATCATGTCAAGTATTTTCGCATATTTCAGCCTTGACTTATGTCTTTTTCGCAAATATGATTTATGGCAGATCACATTAATCGGTTCGTCGGGGAAAAATGCCATGAGTATAATCATCTCCACTTCCAGAATAAAGGTCTGTGAAGGTCTTTATAAACTTTGCGAATATGCGGGGCTTTCGAAGGATTTTGCGGACGATCTTTGGACGGAGCTTCTGCTTGATCCCGCTATATATGAAGAGTTTGTGTTTTATATTGAGAACCATACGTTCAAGGACAGTTTCAAAATAAGCGGGTATGCTCTCTCCGATCTTTATGTATGGCAGATGGATAAATACAATCTTATAAGGGAGATCGGAAAGAATCCCGTTTCCTGCAATAAGGAAACCCTTGTCTTAAACGCCTTCAGGACGCTCGCTGATATGAAAAAAAATCCCGATATCTATGTAAAGCGCATAGAATCGGGACGTGGGATGGATATATAAGATCCGGTGGATCAATTTGAGATTTAATCGGCGCAGTCAGTCCATATTATACTCATTAACGGAATTATAGGAAACGAATTAAATTTTTGCCTTTTGAAAATTTAATTCGTTTCCTCGTGCCGGCCGCACGCCGCTCATAGCGGCAATTTCCTCTGTGCGGCCGTGCGCATCACTTTATAGTAAACGCACGTATTTTGTGCGTTTACTATAAATTCCTTTATTGAGTATAATTTCAGCTTTCCGGATCATCGGACTCCTCAGGGTACCTCATATCCACGCTCTCCCCCGAGCCCAGATCCTTTCCGTCAAGCATGACAAGCTTCTGGGCAAGCAGCTTTGAAAAGCCTGAAAGAAGGGCTATCGAAAAGATCAGGTCCTCCGTAGACTTGGCTGTAAAGGTAGCGTTTGCAAGCTCCTCCGAACCGGCGGGAAGATACAGCGGGCCGGCAACGGCTCTCAGCTGATCCGCAAAATACCCCACCTCGAAATGATGCCTTTCGATGAATTCATTATATCTTCTTTTTACCTCTTCCTCTGAAATTCCCATCGGAATAAGCTTCTTTATCATCGCGATGCTTAAGCTTTGCTTCAGCGTACATATCATGATAAGATATGCTATGTGTATGCGGTAATAGCGCTTCTTTACCGGCTCCGGCATGATCTTTGTACGCACGTAATTATTGATCGTCGACGGAGTTATCAGGAAAAGCTCGTCCTTATCCTTATCCTTCTTCTTTTCCTTCTCCCTGTTCTTGTCCTTATCCTTTTCACTGTAGGCCTCCGTGGGCAGATAATTCAAGTACTGATAGATCAGGGTGGACACCTGTTCCATATAAAGGCCGAAATCGGGGATGTCCTCCCAGTCAGGCAGATTATAATGCCTGATATAGTTGTCCCATCTCTTTAATTTTCCTTCTATAAGCTTTTTGTCGTATGACATTTCAACTCCTCGGACACTGCAATATTAATAAGAAAAACCGTCTGCCTGATAAGCTGCCTCTGCGTTTTTAGCTCCTGACAGACCAAAGGCAGAACTCCTTCACGGCTTCTCTTTATAGATTTATATCATCTTAATCCGTTTTTTACAAGGCATATATTCCAACCGGGCAGGGAATATGAAATCGTACCGTACCCTACCCTGCTCGCC
>JAIKXO010000215.1 GCA_024684065.1 Lachnospiraceae bacterium | reverse complement strand
GGATGCAGACAGTATTGCTGAATGATTTATGAAAACGCCCTTTCCAAATTTCACCCTGTTCCCGAAATCGCAGATAAAAGGTGTCAGGATCCTCACATCATCAAGCTTTCTTCCGAAGAGTTCTTCCAGATCCTCCACATAAGTAGAATCATCCGGCATCTTTGCATTTGCCCTGGCACAGAGAACTCTGGCTCTCATCATTTCATCTACAGCTTCCATAAAATACGGCTCCCTCACATCAGTAGGTCCGCCCTGTTCCATCAAATCAAAAACATATCTGTTCCTGTTGCCTTCCGCTGGAAGAAAAGCGTCGGCCCTCCGGTCCTAATTATACTATCGAGGCTCAATCACCTATAACCCTGCTTGTTCGCTGTCTACGCTTCGTGACTAAATGCTGCTTAACAACAACGCCGTTACCGACTGCCACGCAAGACTCGCTACTGGTGGGTGGCTAACCCTTTGCCAGACTGGATTCGCACCAGTTAGATTACTTGCCCTTCGTCTGGGCGCACTCTTCCAGGATAAAAGGCTATACGACATCCAGACACATTTATCTTTCCATCAACAACACTACACCCACTCAGCTACTTTCTGTTTTGAGTTCTTAGCTTGAGATCCGATAATAGCGAGTCCATTCATATCCACATCGGCGCCCTTGCACATCTTCTTCACATCAGAGGGCATATTCGCCAATCCTGATCCTTCATGTGTACTTACGACTCTTATGCGCTTCCCTGTAAAGTCCACCGCTTTCAAAGCGTCCTATATAAACCTTCCGGTCAGGCTGCCGTCACACGCTTTGATCTCTTCAGGCGAGCCACAGGCAACAATCCTTCCTCCCTCGTAACCGCCGCCAGGGCCCATATCAATCACATAATCAGCATTCCTTATCACGTCAAGATCATGTTCAATGACCACAACCGTTGCTCCGTTATCTATCAATGTCTGAAATACGCTCATAAGTGTCCTTACGTCAAGCGGGTGCAGCCCGATCGTCGGCTCATCAAATACAAATATGCTGTCCGACTGAGCCTTGCCCATTTCACTCGAAAGCTTCAGTCTCTGTGCTTCACCGCCAGAAAGTCCCGGCGTTTCCTCCCCCAGTGTCAGATATCCAAGGCCAAGTTCCTTAAGGACAGAGAGCTTCGGTGCAACATTCTTCATGTCTTTGCAAAAGACATATGCCGTATTCACATCCATTGCCATAAGCTCCGGCAGGCTCCTTTCCTCACCGTCTTTATTCCTGATACTCATGCTGTAAGCAGCCTTTGCATATCTGGAACCCCTGCACTCGGGACATGGAATATCCACATCCGGAAGAAACTGTACATCAAGGCTTATGGAACCCGTACCGTCACAAACGGGACAGCGCAGCCTCCCGGTATTATACGAAAAATCCCCTGCCTTATATCCCTTTTCTTTTGCACTTTTCAGCCGTGCATAGATCTTACGCAGCTCATCATGCACATTAGCGTAGGTTGCCACTGTGGAACGGATATTGATGCCAATGGGCGATGCATCGATCAGCTTCACATCTCGGATTCCCGCCGCCTCTATATGCAAAACGTGTTCCGGAAGCTTCCCGTCTTTTGTAACCGCAGTAAGACCAGGCACAAGGCTTTCAAGCACCATAGTGGTCTTCCCTGAACCGGAAACGCCTGTAACAACGGTCAGCCTTCCCTTAGGTATCTTAACATTAAGAGCCTTTACCGTGTGGATCGGTCTTGTCTCCATGCGGATAGAGCCGTCTTCGAACAAATCTCCTCCGGCTGATCCTCGCCCGGTCTCCTTTAACTCTTTTAAAAAAGGGGCGATCAGGGAATCCGGATTATCTCTTATCTGATCGATCGTTCCCTCTGCAATGACCCTGCCCCCGTCTGCGCCGGAATATGGTCCCATCTCAATAAGCCAATCTGACTCCTTCAGTATCTGTGTATCATGATCCACCAAAAGCACAGAGTTCCCGTCTGCCACAAGGTCATGCATCACCCCGTTCAGCCCGACGATATTAGCTGGATGCAGACCGATAGAAGGCTCATCCAGGACATAAAGCACTCCGGTCGTACGGTTCCTGACCGCTCTTGCAAGCTGCATCCTCTGCCGCTCTCCCGTAGACAGCGTATTTGCCGCCCTGTCAAGAGTCAGATAAGAAAGCCCCAGATCCATCAAACGTTTTGCGGCAGTCTGATAAGACTCGCAGATGCTCCTTGCCATAGGTCTCATTTCCTCAGGCATAGAACCTGGTACCCCCGCTACCCAGTCAATGGACTCAGAGAGCGTCATAGTACAGACCTGAGCAAGACTGATTCCCTTAAGCTTCGGGGCCCTTGCCCTTTCCGACAGCCTAGTGCCGCCACAGTCCGGGCACACCGAAAGCCTCAGAAATTTCTCCACACGCTTCATGCCCTTTTCATCCTTCACCTTGGAAAGTGCATTTTCAACCGTATATATGGCATTAAAGTAGGTAAAATCCATTTCCCCGGCGGCACCGCTTGTCTGATTCTGATAAATGATATGACGTTTTGTCGCTGGACCGTGGAAAACGATATCCCTCTCCTTTTCCGTGAGATCCTTAAACGGCACATCTGTCCGCACGCCCATATCCCTCGCTATATCCTTCATCAGTGACCACATTAAAGTCTGCCATGGGAGGACAGCCCCTTCATCGATTGTCAGAGATTCATCCGGCACCAGTGTCGATTCATCCACAACATGGACTATTCCGGTCCCGTCACAGTGCGGACATGCACCCTGACTGTTAAAGGCCAGCTCCTCCGCACCCGGTCCATAAAAATGCTCGCCGCACTCCGGACATACCAGCTCCCTCTCTGCCGCTACCCCCATGGAAGGGGGAAGATAATGACCGTTAGGGCATCTGTGGCTTGAAAGCCTCGAGAACATGAGGCGCAGACTGTTCAGAAGCTCAGTCCCTGTGCCAAAGGTCGACCGGATTCCGGGAACTGCCGGGCGCTGATGCAGGGCGAGCGCCGCCGGAACATACAGCACCTCATCCACATCAGCCTTTGCCGCCTGCGTCATCCGCCTCCTTGTATAGGTGGACAGCGATTCCAGATACCTTCTTGATCCCTCCGCATAAAGTACTCCCAGCGCAAGCGAGGATTTCCCTGATCCGGACACTCCCGCTATCCCCGTGATCCTGTTCAGAGGTATTTCAACATCTATATTTTTCAGATTGTGAACCCTTGCTCCCTTTACTATTATCCTGTCGGGTTTATAGTTTCCCATCTGATTTATCTCCACTATCCCATCCTCTCTGATATTTATGGCGAACGAATTAAATAAATACGTTTCCATAATATTATACTATACTTATTCCCCGCTGTCTCTGCCAGTAAACCTGTAAACCTGTCCCCATACCAAAAATCCCCATACCGCCACCAAACCTCAATCGATTCATTTGAACAAACATAGACAGTCTCAACAAAAGCCTTAGCCATCTCATCTGATAATTCAGCTGATATTGTACCCGCCAGGATCAAACAGATCTAAGCGCTACAAGCTCCAGTTCCTTTCTGCGGTATATGTTCAGGATATCGTAAAGTCCGTTTATAATATTATGTAAACCATCCAGGCTTCTTTTCATCTTCTCATTTACCCTGTCCATAGTGACGGAAAGATAGGTATCCGCGATTATATCTGTATTCAGCTCCTCACGTATCGTATACACGGATTCCATTCCACAGGAGAGCCTGCCTCTTATGTTTTCAAGACCGTTTATCACAGAACCGAGCCTGTCGAAATCCTCATATATGCTCTCGGCAGAAAGCCTTACTGCCCCTTCGTCCGGGTCATAGATCCCGAGCCTCTCCTTCGCGTAGCTATATACGGACAGGGCGGAATCCTTTATTTCCTGCCATTCGTCAACGCTGTTTGTCTCTTTCTCACAGCAGAAGACAGTGGCTACAATGGAACCCAGAAGCTCCGAAATCCGCTCATTCCCTCCATCGGGGAGCAGATCAACAGCCCCGACTATGCCGTCGACCACAGTTTTCATGGCCTTTATCAGGGGAGTCTGTATGTTGAGCTTATATCTCCTTGCCATTCCTTTCTCGTCAAACTGTCCATATTTGAGCAGTGAATAGCTACAATGGGCGCCTTCCGGGGAATGGTTCTTGTTCCTTATATAAACTGTCTCTCCGGCAATGGAATGTAACAGGATATTTACATAGTCGTTGTCCGCGCAGACGGACCTTATCTTTCCCCTCGCTTCCTCGATCTCCTTTTCATGCTCCTCAAGGAACTGTTTATTGAAGCCCTGTCCGTCATAGGAAACGCACTGCGCGATCTGGCTTCCGCAAGCGACAGTTACAAACTGCGCCAGATTCCCTCCCTTTGAATGCCCCGAAACCGTAAGGTTGGAAAATTCCCCGCAGTCATACTTTACAAAATCCATCGCCATTTTCTGCATATGGGTGTCAACGACAAACTCTCCCCTGACGTTATCCAGCCACGCCTCATAGGTTCCGCCTGTGCCGCGAAAGATCACCGCCACCTCCCCTGTCGGCTTCTTAACGCACATCGCCCTTACTCCACCTTCATCAAGCATGCGCTCTATTGTGAGGCCTTCCATGGAGCCGCCCTTTGAAAAAGCCTTATCCATTCTTTCAAAAACATCCTTGGCATCAGCTTCCGACAATCCCGCGCAGGCTTCGTATTTAAAGCTCTCTTCGGCAAACTCCCTATTCCCTGCCTCCCCAGAAGAAGAAAAAGCCGCAAGGGCGTCATCGAAGGTCTTATGCTTGGCCGAGCAGTTAAAATATATATAATTGTCTAAGAGCAAAAGCTCCTCCTCGCTGAATCCGGCCATCTTATCGCCTCCTTTTCAAAATCTATCCACAGTTTTATGCCTTGAAAGAGCTTCTCTGCCTATTTATCACAAACCGCCTTACACTGCAAAAGTAAAACGAAATAGTCTTCCGCTCGCTAGCTTCCCGCTTATCTCCCGCGCCCGTAAGGCATCTATATCCGCCGGGCTTAGAGCGACTCAGGCGTGTTATTTTTCCCTTTGCCTATAAAGTTTCTTTACACAGTACCGTTTTGTGCAAACAGGAGCATGGTCTCCTCTAAGCCATTTGGCTCCTCCTTAAGGCATTCCGTCTGTTCCTCAGTGATCCTTCTTTTTACAGTCTTAGTCCTGTTTTTCCTTCTCTCTGCCTTCCTTTTCTTTGATATTGCCGCAAGGCTTATGGCAAGGACCGCTATAACAGAGAAAAACGCAATGCACAGTATATTGATTATGTCAGCAGGATCCTTCATAAGATTGTGCCTTTCTATGCTTATCTCATTACCGGCTAAGCTCTCCGCCGTTTGGTATTCATAGGTTTCTGTATAAACCTCCTCAGGAAGATCATTCTGCGCATAAACCGTTACGTCTGTCTGAAAGTCCTCAGTAACTGTCTCTGCTTGACCCGTCTCATCCGTAGCCTCGTTCTCCATAGCCCCCGTCTCCATAGGCCTCTCTTCCTCTGCCATCCCTGTTTTCTCTGAACTGTTCTTTTCATAAACACCTTCCACTGAGGTGTAGAGATACTTTGCTTCGATAAAGGAAAGCAGCTTGTCCCCAAGCTTCTTCTCAACCCCTGCTTCAGAGTCCTCGAATTCCGTATACAAAAGCTCTCCGCTGCTTATCGTGGAAACGGCGGAAAGCAGCTTATGCGGAACCTCCTTCTTAGTCACGCAATCGACCACATAGACAGGATAATCGAGCCTTTCAAGAAGAAAGTACATTTCCTCCCTCTCATGGTCCACAGGCTCAGTTTCCTCCCCATCCGTAAAAAGAATTATGCAGCGGTCGGCAAGGTCCGCTTTTTTCCACTCAAGCAAAAGCTCTGTAAGATTATCAGTGATTTTCGTATCCCTGTCCATAAGCTCAATCGCGTCAAGCCTCTCCTTAAGAGTCTCCCTGCTTTCTCCGTAATCTGACAGAGCTCCTATATCCTCCCCGAACACCGACAGCGCAAGGCTTATCTCATTGTCAGCATTGTCAGCGATATATCTTATCGTCTCCCTGCATATTGCCAGATTCCCCCTCCCAATGGAGAGGGAATTATCTAACAATATGAGCGCCTCCACGCCCATCTAGCCCACCACGTCTGAAACTAAGCCGCTGCTGGCTTCAAGGCTGGCATTCTCAGCATTCTGATATTCTCTTGCCATCTCGTTCAGATCGTTCACATGCTCCTGAATCATTCTATTGATCTTCTAAATATCATCGTTTTATCCTATATTACTCAAAAGAACGCTGTTTATGAGTTGTCTTCCGCTCTCCGTCTTTGCGATTGTCTTCATAAAATTTTCTATATTTTGCCTGCTGTAGCCATTCTCGGCAGCGTTAACAATATAATCCGCTTCAATCAGAATCTGATAGTCTGCTCCGTCTATTTCATTCAGAGTGTGATGATGCCCTACAAGAAATGCCACTCGATCTGTCTGAGATTCCGACAGCCCTGTATCTGCAAGAAACACTCTCACCAGTGGGATCCCCTCTTCCTCCTGCAGCTTTCCGTTCGTATTCCCATACTTCTCCCGACACAGAGGACATGCGATGTCGTGCGTAACAGCAGCCACCTCAAGAATAAACTGCGTTTCCGGATCAATCCCTTCCAGTTCCCCGATCATCTTCGCATATGCCCATACACGCATCAGATGGTCAATATCATGTAGATTCCCTTTGGAGAATTCGATCATCTTTTCCATTATTACTGAAATATTCATTGCTTTTTTCTCTTCGGCTCCTGTAGTTGTTTATACATATTCATCAACGAAGATCCCTGTCCGCTCTGACCTTATATATCCATTTTCCAATGACGGACGACTTGTAGGGAATCATTTCACCATACTTTGAGACCAGTCATATTCATCCGCTTCATGCATTCTACTGATATATTGACCCAGCTTGCGCAGTTATCCAATATGATAGAATCCGACGTTACCACATATTCTTTATCATAAAGAGCCTTATCCACATTTCTTTTGATCCGGATGTCAAGCCCCATTGAATAATCTTCATGAACCTCTGCAAGCAGAGTTTTCAGCCTTCCGGAATTGGAAACCGGCTCGTCCAGGAGAATATTGATCTTTGAAACGCCTGCTTCTTTAAGAATATCGAAGAG
Organism: Lachnospiraceae bacterium; assembly: GCA_024684065.1. The sequence continues at coordinate 761 of JAIKXO010000215.1, read as the reverse complement.
TAGCCTCGCCGCCTTCTCTGTTTCCGGGATCACCCTGTATGTTCCTCTGAGCGTGGCAAGATCCCGGATCGTGCCATCCATACCGAAAAGGAGAATAGACCGGCTCAGCATCACTTCCAAGGTAATTATTGTATTAAACCCATCTACCCATATTTCTCTTCTTGAAAGGCTGTTAAACGGAATCCGCTTATTCTCCCGTTCCTTCAACTGATCATCCGTTGCGACGCTCCGCAAAACCGCAAGCCTCTGGCGCTTGGATAGCAGATAATAATCCGCGACAAATGTTGATGACCTTTTCAGGTCATACCCTTCATTTATCAGATATACGACATGCCGGGATGCTTTCCTCATTATCCCAATAGCTTCAGGTGAGAAATCCCTCTCGTCCTCCGGCACATAGCCACGCCTCGCGTTCATAATGCTGTTCCTCCGGATCCTGCACTATTCCCTTTATCACAGATCCTCTCTTTTCCTGAGATACTTTATCGGGACGCTTTTAGTAAGCCATACGTCGTTGACGGATCGATAATATATGTATCCGTCATTCGCCATATTTCCACTCAGTACTTCGTATACTACAGGCATTCCGTGTCTCCTGCCAACCTTTATTGCTGTCTCAATGTTACTATTCACAGCCGAATCGCGCACTTGCTGCGCGATTACGGGCCACAACTTATGGCTTGAGATGGGTTTTGCCCATCGCCGAAGGCGATTTTTAATGGCAAAACCCGTTACTATCACAGCCCAAAAGGCTGTGAATA
>JAIKXO010000157.1 GCA_024684065.1 Lachnospiraceae bacterium | reverse complement strand
GCGCATTGCACCATTTGTTCAAGGGCAGGGTCGAAAACACCTGACTACTTTTTCGTTTCAGAGATTATATTTCTCATTTTTGCTACAGGTACGATCTGCTTTGATGTGCAGAACCCAAATGCTTCATGAAGATCATCGGTTAGTTCTGTTCTTGTGTATACAGGCTGATAACCCTTTCCCTCATACTTCATAAATTCCATCTCCTGTAAAGTCGGTATTATCTGACCGATAGTATATTTATTATCGAGTTTCTTCTCTACATAGCGGTAGACGATGAGAGCGATGAAGCAGGTGATAAAGTGAGCGAGTATTCTATCCTGACGATTCAGATATACGGGACGTGCTTCAAAGTCTGTCTTCATTATCCTGAAGCATTCTTCGATTTCCCACCTGCGTTTGTTTGCCTTGACGATACTGCTTACACTGTCATCAAGATTAGTGCATACAGCATAGAAGCCATCGTATTTCTCTTCATCAGCGATCACTGATTCATCTATGTAACTGACAGACAATTCTGCAACTTCTCCATCCTTTGTGGCATGATTCGTCTTTATGAACCGCTTTGGATCATTCTGCTTTTTCTTGTTGATGGTTTTCTCACCGGATTCGACGATTCTTTTTGCACGTTCAATCTGTCCTTCTCTGACATGCCGCATAAAGTCACGGTACTTTATTGAATATGATACGATGAGCTTCTGCTCAATGACCTGCTTTTTATCGCCCCTGTCGGTGTGTACGATGCCTTCTTCCTTGATCCATCTGGTCTTATAGAAGATATTATCCTTATCCTTTTCGTTATCAAGCTCTGATATCTTATATTTCTTGCCGGTGTCGTCTCCGTCGAGAGTCCATCCATCATCAGCCATGCACCATTCCTGCAGGAATCCTTTAAGCGTCTTGATGGGCTGCGTTGTGATATAGGCTCGCATTCCGTCTTCGCCGTCATAAGAGTTGAATACACGGTTGGTAGCTGAAGACAATCCTGCGTCAGTGCAGACAACAAACTTCGACATATCAAATTTTTCGAGCATCTTTTCTTCCAATGGGATCATAGTTACCTGCTCGTTTCTGTTGCCGGGATAGATTGAGAAGGAGATCGGAATACCGTCCATGTCCATGAACAGACCCATTCCCACGATAGGGAGAGGACGGTTCTCTTTGCTCTTGCCGAACTGTTTGTCGTCTTCAGCAGCATTGATCTCAAAATAGAAGTTGGTGCAGTCATAGTATATCACCTGCGTATTCCTCTTTTGGATGGCGGAACTGTTTTTAAACAGGCGGCTCTGTATGTAGTCGGATTCTTCTGCAATGACAGACAGTGCGCGGTAAATATCATGCAGCTTAAAGGACGGCTGCTCTATGAATCGTTTTGATTCCTCGAAGCTGCTCTTTTTTGATGAGGGATAAAGGATCCTCATGTAGATGAGACGAGAGAAGACATCGTTCAGGTCATACTCAAAAGGATGCCGTCCGGCGATTGCCCTGCATATCTTATGCAGACCCAACTCGTGATAAACATCCTGAAGGAAGAGATATCCTCCGTTGAATCGTCGCTGCTCATCCATGATAAGATCTGTTCCGGCACAGAACTCTATGTTGAACTTAGCAGCGTCTTCCTTCTCTGCCTCATTCATTAAGCGAACCTGTTCCTTGGCCCAGGCTTTCGCATCTGTCACACCGTATGTTTCGCAGATATACTTTTCGGAACCGAAGGATTTGACGATTTGAGTTTTGTTTTTTCCGTTGATACGGACTGTTCTAACAGCCCTGTAGGTAATAGAGTACTTACCAGTTGTCCATCCGAGTCGCATAGTCCACCTCCTGATTCTATTATAGTGGAATGGTGTGGGACGTGCAAGTATAAATTTGAAATTTGACAAGAAAATAAAGCCATTGCTGGCTTTGTGGATGGTATACTGTCGTTAGATTGTCAAACTACCGAGCCGAACTGCGCAGAAATTGACTATTAAAGGCGATTGTGCGATACTAAACATAATGATGTGCTTATCAACGGGTGAAAGGCGGAGAGGTATGGGAAAAATCAAGGTAACGGATAGCTGAGGGGAAATTGCAGGCTTAAAGGTGATAGAGCCTGCTTTATACGGAGACGAGCGCGGTTATTTTATGGAGACTTATAATTATAACGATTTTAAGGAGGCAGGGATTGACTGCGTTTTTGTTCAGGATAACCAGAGTGCCAGTAAGCGCGGTGTTCTGAGGGGTCTGCATTTCCAGATCAATTATCCCTAGGATAAGCTGGTGAGGATCGTAAGCGGATCGGTATATGATGTCGCTGTGGATCTGCGGGAGGGGAGCAGGACCTTTGGAAAATGGTTTGGTATCGAGCTTTAGGCGGAAAATAAAAAACAGCTGTTTATTCCCGGGAATTTTGCTCACGGCTTTCTGGTGCTTTCAGAGTATGCGGAATTCTGTTATAAGGTAACGGATTTTTATCATCCCAATGATGAGGGCGGTCTGATGTATAACGACCCGGAGATCGGAATAGAGTGGCCTTTTGACAAATTAAAGGAGACGGATCTGATCTTGTCTGAGAAGGATAAGGTTCATCTTTCTTTTTCAGAATACAAGGAAAAAAGGCTGGCAGGAAGAAAAGAGTGACAGCGAATGGAAAAGGATATTTTAAGCGAAGTCTGGCCGGAGTGGACGGTCGAGAAAAAAATCGGGAAGGGGGCCTACGGCATCGTATATGAGGCCGTAAGGACAGATCATTCAGTAAAAAGCAAGGCTGCGATCAAGGTGATCACGATTCCGGAGAATGAATCGGAGATGGCCTCGCTTCGCGCCGAGGGACTTTCCGAGGATGATACGAAAAAGTATCTGGAGGGGATTGTCAACGATTTTGTAAAGGAGATCCAGCTGATGGAATCCTTCAAGGGGGTTCAGAACATCGTCAGCGTGGAGGATTATAAGGTTGTGGAAAAGACCGCGGAGTCGGAAATCGGTTGGACGATCTATATCCGGATGGAGCTTCTGACACCGTTTAATGACTACCTTGCGGATAAAACCCTGACCGAGAAAGAGGTCATTCAGCTGGGTATCGATATCTGTTCCGCTTTGGAGCTCTGTGCGAGACAGAAGGTCATACATCGGGATATTAAGCCGGAAAATATATTCGTCAATCAGTTTGGCAGCTATAAGCTGGGTGATTTCGGGATTGCGAGGAAGCTGGAAAATGTAACGGGAGGAATGTCTCAAAAGGGTACCTATAATTATATGGCGCCGGAAGTGGAGAAGGGCGGACAATACGATCTGACGGTCGATCTGTATTCTCTCGGACTGGTGCTGTACCGGCTTCTGAATCATAATCTGCTTCCCTTTCTGAACTGTGAAAATCAGCTGAGCCCTAACGGCAGGATGGAGGCGGTCAGAAAGCGGATGGACGGAGCAGAGCTTTTGGCTCCTGCACAAGCGTCGCCGGCGATGGCACAGGTCATTTTAAAGGCTTGCTCCTATGAACCGCAGGGTCGTTATCAGAGCGCCTCGGAAATGAAACAGGCGCTTGAAAGGGTTGCCGCCGGAGAGGTGTCAGAAGAAGAGGATATTTTAAACAAAACCATGTCGGTTCGCAGAGCGGAAACAAAAGGGATCGATCCGGATGCGACGACTGCGGTTCAAAGGGCGCCACAGGCTCCTTTATCGGAAACAAAACCGGAAAATAACAGGATCATCCATGTATTCGGAACGGATAGAAAGCTTCCTCCCACGAAGCTTTTAGCCGCCGTAGCTGCTGGCCTGGTTCTGGTTATCCTGGTCATTGTACTGGCTGTCGGCGGGGGGAAGGATAAGAAGGATGAAAAAAACGCTGAAACAGAGATCGAAGCACAGGAGGTTACCCCTGCTCCGGAGTCGACTTCTGCTTCGGAAGGGCCGATTGGGATTCCCTCAGAAGTAAGTGCTTCGGGAGTCCCTGTGGATGGCGAACAGTCGGAAGAGATAGCGGTTGCGGCTATCTTAGAGGAGGCAAAGAAATCCGCGGATGAAGGGGAATACTTTGTGGCCCTTTCGATCATTAAAACGGCAAGGGGACAGTATCCTGAGAATGAAAAATTAGAAGAAACCTACGATTCCTACGCAGCGGAGTATAAAAAAACCGCTATGGCGGAAATCGATGAAAAGAAGAAAAGCGGGGATCTGATCGGCGCGGCGGCAAAGATTACAGAGGCCTCTGCTATGCTTCCCGAGGATGAAGAGCTGAAGGAGCTGGCAAGTGAGATCGAAGAAGCTCAGGCTGCTCTTGCGTCCCTCGGAGCAGAGGAAGAAACGGAAGAGGATTCCGAACCGAGCGGAGCAGGCGAGAGTATATCCGGTCTGCCGGAGGAAGAGCCGGAAGAGACGACGGGAACGCAAACAGAAAAAGTATATCTGTTTGATTATGTTCCGACCGATGTGACGTATGCTTATCTGTGTATGTTAAATAATGATCTGAGTCAGAGCTGGAAGTGGAATCTGTCATATTATTTTTATCCTTATGATTATTCCAGTGACTGGAAAATGCAGTCCGGAGGGAAGACGTATTCTAAGGGCATGGCGATTACAGCGGCTACCGGTTATGGTTATGCTACGGAGATATACTACGGTAATATGGGCGGAGTATATCAGAAGCTTACGGGAAAGGTAGCCTTTGAGGATAAATTTATCGACCGGGTCGATAAAGCTTATCAGATCGAATTCTACGCGGATGGTGTTCTGGTGGGGAGCTATACGATCCGAAAGAACAGTCCGCCCGTTGATGTTGAGGTGGATATAGACTACTGCTCGGACTTTTCGATCCTGCTTCGTCAGCCCTCAAATGACTCGTCGGAGGATCCGAATATCAACCTGATCGACTTTGCGCTGTCATAAACAGGAGTGAGGGACTACGCACATTTGAAGGAGTAAACGATGAAAAAGAGAATCTTAACAGAGCTTGTGACCTGCTTATTTGCAGGTATATTACTTACAGGTTGTGTACCGGGCGACATCGGTATTGTTACGCAGGATCCGAAAGCCACGGTCTCAGCTGAAGAACCGAAGGAGACAAAGCAGGAGGCCGAACCGCAGGAGGAAGGTGGAGAGAATACGGAAAATACCGGAAGTGGTTACCATCCACTGGAGCACGAATATCCTGAGAGTCTGCTGCTGTTTCTGGCAAGGGAGGGCGGAATAGATGAAGCCTATCCGGTGGACGAGATTGCCGCCTTCTATGTTAACGTGGACTATGGAGTACAGAGTCAGCCGCTGCAGACCTTTACGGATCAAGGCGTCGTAGAGGAATTTAAGGCGGCGATTGCTAAGATTCATGTGTCAGGACCATCGGCTGAGCCGGGGATGACAGACTGTGATACGCATTACAGAGCGGTAGATAAGGATAATGAAACTCTGTTTTCTTTTTCGACGCAAAATGGATGTCTGAGCGGGATGTATTCTCTCTATGATCTGGAAGGCCTGAGTTTGCTGGAATCCATCGATGGAATTATGTATGCGGAGGATTATGAGAGATATTATAATGAGCATGGAGAATTTCCGGATCAATGATACCAGTCCTTTAACTGTCGAAAGGTTGTTGACAGGCTTTTGTGCTGGCTTTTTACGGATTCCATTAAAAAGTCCTGAACTGATTTTGCCAGAAGATAATTTATAAATACAAAGGCGCCATAAGGCTCTTTGTTTCGCAGAACAATAACACTATCCGAAAAGGAAATGATCTGTACGTCCTTAAAAGGCGGGGCGGTTAATACAGTCAATCGAAAATTCGGCTCCGTTTCCGCAAGCTTCTTCAGTTCCCGGATATGTTCGTTATATTCCTTTTTTGTATAGGTTGCACAAAGATCATAAAGCTCTGTCTTAAAGTTCACATAAGGCTCCTTTTGAGAGGTCTCTTCCGGATTGAATAAGACGATATGAAGCAGCTTTTTTTTCAGCTTTTCCAGCATTTTGCTGCGATTTCTTTTATATAGGGCGGTGAGATCCCGCTCTGTTTTTTTATCCGGCTTTATGCGCTTTACTATGCGTGAAAAAAGACCTTCCGGCATTGTAATAAGAGGAAGACCAGACAGCAGACAGATGTCCGGCGCCAGTTTGTCGGCGTAAAATTCATTGTATTCATTTCGCTGGGCAGAGGAATAGATTTTCAGGAAAGGCTTTGCGTTTGAGAGCATTACCTTAAATTCCTGTTCCAGGACCTCAAGCTTTTCATGATCTGTTATATAATCGTAAAAACGATCCTCTTTGGAGCCAATCGGGAACTGTCCATAAATACAAGCCGTGTTTTTATGTAAAAAGAAAGTATGAAAAAAACGGGGTTTGCTGAGCTTCTGGTAAACATAGGGCTCAATCTTATCTGAGGCGTATAAAGGGAACCATCCGGTTATTGCGTTTCCCATTTCCTTTGCTTTGCGATCCATATTATGGATAATCTTAATAGTTACGTTATACTGTACGCAATTCACCATCAAAGTTGCCCAGATTGCGAAAAAATCTTTATCCGCAGTCATCCAATCCATAGGTTCATCCGAATACAGGAGCAATTCCCCTCCCGCCCTGGATGCCTTTGAGAGAAAACGAATTACCGCCTGTCTGAGGCCTTCGGTTCCGAAATAGCAGGATTTACGGGGCGGAACAGGGGGCTTTTTGACTAAAGGAAGAACATTTTGTAAGGGAGAAAAGTTTTCGATGGTATAAAGAACTGTTTCCGCCAGAGCAGGTGATTTCTGTACGGTTGGATACAGAAGCCAGTGGTGCAGAAAGTCCGTATTTAAGCTTTCTTCGTCTGTTCCGCAGAGGTCGGCCAGTTCTGCTGTCTGGTTTATTGAAACAGCTCGGAGGTAGAGGATTTCGCACAGTTTTTCGGCAACCGGTTCATTTTTAGGGGGAGCAAGGACGCCGTTTTTATAGCGGCTGATAATAGAGGGATCCATGGATAGCTCAGCCGCCAGCTTTGCGTTTGTAAGCTTCAGAAGGGACATGACATTGGAAAGATTCTGAGCAAAGGTGTCCTGTGCCTGTTTTTGGATCTGCTTGCTCATAGGAGTTTTGGACGGAGGCGGATTAAACTTTTCCGTATTGTAAAGCCAATCAATCATAGCGGGAATCAGCGCTTCTTCGGAATCATTGTCCGTATTCAACAGCCGGCAAAGCTCCGGAAGCAGATTTTCAGCAACTGCGTATTGATACAGGGCAGTTGTGATCTTTTCTACAGCGCGCCCTCGCTCCCTTGGAATTCGGGAGCCTGTTCGAAAACGCGAAATATGCGAGGGGCTGCAGCCGGCATAACCGGCAATCTCCGTATTACTGCACTGCAACAGGGTGAAAAGGCTGTTTAACCGTTCTGAAAACATTCTGATTTCCTTTCGATTATAATTATTAGGAAAACCGGTCCTTACATCATATAATACCACAGAAAAACCATTGCGAGGAAAAAAATGGCACAGAAACGTGCAAGTTGATATGATATGCAAAATCCTATGCCATAATTTTATTTGCCTACCGGATATAGTATACTGAACCCAAATATTTTATGGAATTACGTCAGGGAGCATAAAGCAACATGGATAATGAAATCATAAGCATTGTCTGGCCAGAGTGGTAGGTTATAAAACAGCTGGGCAGAGGGGCGTATGGAAGCGTTTATGAAGCGGTTCGAAACGATTACTCGGTCGAGAGCAAGGCGGCGATTAAGGTCATAACCATACCGGCCAATGAGTCAGAGGTAGAGTCCTTACGCGCGGATGGCTTATCGGAAAATGATACAAGGTCTTATCTGAGCGGCATCGTAAATGACTTTGTCAGCGAGATCCAGCTGATGGAGTCCTTTAAGGGCGTTCAGAATATCGTGAGCGTTGAAGATTATAAAGTAATAGAACATACGGACAGGGTAGGCTGGACCATTCTGATTCGGATGGAGCTGTTAACCCCCTTAAATTCTTTTATCGGAGATGATATGCTGCCGGAGAAGGCGGTCATCCAGCTTGGGATCGATATGTGTTCTGCGCTTGAAATCTGTGCGATGCGGAAGGTTATTCATCGGGATATCAAGCCGGAAAACATTTTTGTTAATTCGTTCGGGGATTATAAGCTCGGCGATTTCGGAGTTGCTAGAAAGCTGGAAAACGTTGCGGGGGCCCTTTCTCAGAAGGGTACCTATAATTATATGGCGCCGGAGGTGGAAAAGGGAATCGCCTATAATGGGACGGTGGATATTTATTCTCTGGGCTTGGTGTTGTACCGCTTCGTAAACCGAAAGCTTCTGCCTTTCCTAACCCCGGAGACCAATATGAGTCCCAATGAGAGGATGACAGCTGTTCGAAGGAGGCTGGACGGAGAAGCCTTGCCGGCTCCCTGCGATGCCTCTCCGGCTTTGGCAGAGGTAATTCTTCAAGCATGCGCGTATCAGTCCGGAATGCGTTTTCAGAGCGCAAAGGAGATGAAGCAGGCACTTCAGAAGGTACTGAACGGGACCTATACCTCTCCGCAGGCCGTCAGTTCACAGCCGGTTGTTCCGGAGAAATCTACAGAACAGGCGGTTGTTGATCTGGATCGTACTATGTCGGTTCGGCATGCGCCGGGAGCAGGAGCCCCCGGACAGGTCGGAATGGGTACGGGACAGGGACCGGGGACGACACAGCAGACCGGAACGGGGATTCAACAGGGACCGTCAGGTCAGGATATCTATGCTTCCGCAGATGGCCTGGATCGTACTATGTCAGTACGCCATGCGCCGGGAGCAGGAAATACAAATGCGAATATGGGCGCAAATGTAAGCATGAACGCTCAACAGGGTCTCGCTCAGCCGGGAATGGGAATGTCAGCGGGAATAAACTACCAGCAGTACGGAGGGCAGAAAAGTCAGACAGCCTCACAGTACGGAAACCAGCCTCAGAGCTATACGCCCAATCCGTATGCCGGAGAATCTACGGTCTATCGTGGTCAGGTCGGGGAATTTGGTGAGAAAAAGGCTGAAAAACCGATGTGGAAGAAGGTTGTTAAGATCATTCTGATCGTTCTTGCCGTATGGTAGGGACTCGGCCTTATCATATCTATCGTTTTCGGCGTGTTTTTTTGAAGAGTGATTCGGACAGCGATACCGGAACGAAAACGGAAACAACTGCCGAGGTGGAAGAAACCGCAAAGGAGGCTTCAAATAAATCTTCAAATCAGGCGAAGAGGGAGGATCTTCAGGCGGAGCAGGCACAGAAGGCTGTTTCCTCAGAGACCGGAGAGGATACTTTGGATAATCCGATAACAGAGGAACCGGCATCCGCTTCTGCAGCGGAAGGGCCTTCTTTAAGGGACTTTGACTGGTTTATGAGCTTTATTCTTGCTCATAAGGATGAAGATATCCCGAATGTGGAATATATTCTGCGGGGAGATGAGTTAAACGGCAACTGGAAATGTTTGATCTCAGAGGGATCGGACGATGAAAACGCAGACATTTCGGCTTTTTTTGACTGCCCCGGGATTCTCTGTACGATGGAAATCGATATGACAGATAACAAAGGAACCGTGACCGGATATCCTTATTTGTTGGTAGAAAATGCCGAGAATCAGACGAAGGACGAAAGAGATCCGTTTTCCTATCAATGCAGCTTTGAAAATATGGTATTGTCGGCGGACAGTGACGAAGGAGAATCCTTTTATGTAATGTTTTACCGGGATGGTTCGACCGTACGCGGATATGGCTCCTATTACCTGTCAGACAATACGGAAATGGGCATAATGCTGACCAGATAACAAGGTGCCGGGCGGAGATATGCTATGAAAAAATATAAGGTAAAATATTAATGCGTCAGTAATATTGGGAAATATCGAAAAATCAACCAGGACAATTTTATCGCGGACGGCGAATATTTAAGGCATCATGAAGCATATATGCCGGAAGTTCTTTTGGGGGAATTTTACGGAGGGATTCCCTTGCTTGTCGGTATTTTTGACGGGATGGGCGGAGAAGAGTGCGGAGAGGTTGCTTCGTTGATTGCTTCGGAATGCGCGGCAAAGCTGACGGTGGGGACAGATAGGGTAGAAACTCTTTTATCCTTTTGTGAAGAAGCAAACAGATGAATTTGTGAGTACGCAAAGGACAATCAGGTAGAGTCCATGGGTACGACAGGAGCCATGCTGCTTTTTTCCGACCAGGACATCACTCTTTGTAATATCGGAGACAGCAGAATTTTTCGTCTGGCAGGGGAAGAGCTTTCTCAGATCTCCGTTGACCATACTGCGCCGTATCTGGTTGGTGGAAAGCCTCCGCTCTCGCAGAATCTTGGAATTCCGCCCGAGGAGATGAGAATTGAACCCTATGTAGCGAAAGGTCAGTATCAGGATGGAGATCTTTATTTGATCTGTTCGGATGGTCTGACGGATATGGTTTCCAACGAGGAGATTACGAGAGTGCTTTTGGAATATGACACTGGGCCTGCCGTGGACGAATTGCTTCGGATGGCTCTTGAGAACGGCGGGAAAGACAATGTAACGATTATACTGTGCAAAGTTAAACGAAAACGAGGTGGATTGTTTGGTCTATTTGATCGTGATTAGAGGCTAGGGAGGATGTGTGCTATGGATCTTGACAAAACAACCAATATTCTGGGTGCGGGAAGACAGGGCGCTCAGAGTTTTATGGGCGGAGGCTTTTCAAACGGCGGAGCTGATCTCATCGTGACGATCTTTGATGGAGGCAATACGCCGGTTACGATTCGGCTTGCCGACTATCGAAAGGACATGATCAGCTTCGGACGCAGACCGGGAAACGATATCGTCCTTAGCTCTCCGTTGGTATCCGGAGAGCATGGGCGTTTCCGAATGACGAACGGTCAATGGATCATGGAGGACAGAGGGGCCTACGGCTCCCCTAGTACAAACGGACTAATTTACAATAATGCCTCTATTCTCCAGAGGGCGCTCTGCGAGGGTGATTTCATCCGTATAGACGACGGTGTTGAAACCATTGCGGAAGGAGTTCTTTTCGTTTTTGCCGCTTCTGATTCGGTGAATACCTGGAATACCGTTCCTCTTTCGGGTCAACAGGAGATCACGATCGGGCGTGCGCAGGGATGTTCGATTCTACTGCCGCATATCAGTGTATCCAAGCTGCACGCGAAGATCATCGCGAGTGGCGGCCACTATTATATCGTGGACAACGGAAGTACAAACGGGGTCGTTGTAAATAACCAGCGGATTACGGGAAAGCAGGTTTTGCATGAGAAGGACGTGATTATGATCACGAATTCCAAGCTGATCTTTACCTCCCGAATGATTTCCTACTGATGTTATGGAGGAGGTATTTCGGTTGACGCGGAAAATGTTGTAATAAAGAGAGGAAAGGGCAACAAAGCCTTTGTCACCGGGAATAATGTCAGCCTTCATATCAAGCCCGGTGAGCTGATTGCCATCATCGGAGGCTCCGGTGCCGGAAAATCTACCATATTAAATGCAATGTGCGGTTATCTGCCGCCGGCTTCGGGGCATGTATATATTAACGGTGCGGATCTGTATCAGAATTTTGATTCTCTGAAGAAGCTGATCGGTTATGTACCCCAGTCGGATATTGTTTATGATAATCTGTCGCTTTACGATATGCTTTCCTATACGGCGAAGCTAAGGCTTCCGCCTGATACGTCGGAGAAGGAGAGAGAAGCGGCGATTGAGAGAGCGATTGCGCTGGTAGAACTGACGGAAAAGAAAAAAAGTTTTATTAAGGCCCTAAGCGGCGGTCAGAGAAAGAGAGCCAGTATTGCAGTTGAGCTGCTGTCGGATCCGAATCTCCTGTTCTTAGATGAGCCGGCCTCCGGATTGGATCCCGGAACTGAGCGGAATCTTATGCATTCCCTGCGGGAAATGGCGGATGGCGGAAAGACTGTAATCTTAGTTACCCACAGCACCCTGCAGCTTCGTATGTGTGATAAGATCGTCTTTATGGGAAAGGGCGGAAATCTCTGTTTCTTCGGTTCCTATGACGAAGCGCTTCAGTTTTTCGGCGTCGGGGATGTAGTGGATGTCTACAGTATGATCACGGATCATGCACCTGAGTGGAGGCAAAGGTTTGACGCTACGGTAGCGGGTCAGCAGGCCGGAAAGACCCGAACTCAGGATAGGGCGCCCGCCTCCTCAAAAAACAAAAAGAAGGGCAGACAGCTCCCGGTGCTTTGCGCAAGGTATATGAAGTTAGTGTTCAATGACAGACAACGCTTGATTTTGCTGCTTTTGCAGGCGCCGCTGCTGGCGGTTTTGATTTCCTTTGTATCGGACGGAGAACAGTTTAACCAGTATGAAATGACAAAAAGCCTGTTGTTCTCTCTGTCCTGTTGCGCGTTCTGGGTTGGTATGTTGAATGCGATTCAGGAAATCTGTAAGGAGCGTACTATTCTGAAACGGGAATATATGACAGGTTTATCTCTGACCAATTATGTTATCTCCAAGATCCTGGTATTGGGATTATTATGTGTGATCCAGAGTATCCTGATTGTTGTGGTATTTGCGGTGGCGGTCGGTATGCCGGAGGAGGGCGTTATGATGAGTCCCTTCTTGGAAATCCTGATCACTACCTTTATTACGGCACTTTCCGCCTCGGCTATGGGCCTGTTTGTTTCCTCGCTCTTCACGAATGCTGACCGGGCAATGACGGTGGCGCCGATTCTTTTGATGCCGCAGATTTTGTTCTCCGGTATGATGTTCTCTCTTTCCGGAGCGACTAAGATCATCTCATGGTTTGCAACCTGCCGTTGGAGTATGGAGGCGTACGGAACAACGGCGAATTTGAATGATCTGCAGCTGAGCCTTCAGCAGAAGGGTCTGCCGCTTCAACATCTGGCAGAGGATTGTTTCGAATATACCACAAAGCACATTATGTTTAACTGGGGGATCCTTGCGGTGATGGTTGTAGGATATCTGGTAATTGCGAGAATCGTTCTTTCTTCGGTCGGAAAAGAAAACGGATAAGAAGAGGAGAATTATTGAAATAAAAGGTGCAGGGAAGGAATTCCGTGCACCTTTTTGTGACATTATAGGTATGCAATATTTTGTGACATTATTGTAATCTATATGTGGCTGTGATATTCTATATATTGGGTAATACCTTGGTTTTTCGCACAAAATACGCGACTGTTTACAGTGAACGAATTCAACATATTCGTTTCATATCCAATCAAAAAGAATGGGAGAAGTAACTATTCAGTGCAGCCCGTCCTTTTGCGGAGCAAAACTTATATGACGGGGCGCGTAACTGTTCAGAAACCAGGGGGTTCTGAACAGTTATTGGGAGATAATATAATTCGGAAGGGAGGGTACTATGGAGAAAGTGGATAATGAATACGGGACAGGATTGCACCCGAGGACGGGAAAGAATAATCCGCTGCATTTTGAGTTTACCGAAAAAGGAGCGGATCATTCGGCGGCAAATGCGATAAAAGAGCGGCTCGCCAGACAGAAAACGGTAAAGGCGGAGCTCAGACAGCCCGTTTTTCCCGTCAGCGCCGGCTGGTCTTTTCTCTATACCTTTATGGTATTGCTCCTTTGGGTGGCATTTGCCGTGTTTATGGGGCTTGGCGTGGATACGTTGATTTTCAGGATATTAAATGTGCTGTCCTTCGGGATGGGAGGCGCCGGCCGCGGGGTCTTCGGATTGATCGGCGGATGTATCGGAAAAGCAGCTTATATTTCGGCGCTTTGTACATTGGCGGGAGGCGGAGCGTCCTATCTGCGGGCAGGTGTTTCTAAGATATTTACCAGGGAATACTTTGAGGATAAAAAAAGTATAATCTTATATATAGTTGGCGTTCTTGGCGGACTGCTTCTGTACTGGTTCTTTACCGGCGGCAAGGTTTACGGCTTAATGGCAGGGGTTGCGGGAGCTGTGATCGCACTGAGAAACCTCGGAGGGCTTCGCGGAAGCTTTGTGGTTAAAGACGCCCTTTCAGCGGGTTTCTTTGCAGGTTTTGTGCTTTCGATCCCGGTTGCCTGTGTATTTGCCATCCCCGGAGGCTTTTCCTTCGGACCGGAGAAAATATCTCTCCTGTCCGCCGTGTTTACCGGATTAGGATCTGCTGTGGCCGCTGTTACCGGAGTGATCGGTTCGATTATGTTGTCAGAGGAGAGAAGCGTATGACGATTGAGGAAATGATGGCGCAGTTTTGGTCGGAATGGAGTCTTATCAAACAGCTCGGGAGAGGATCCTATGGCGCCGTCTATGAGGCGGTCCGCACCGACTATACTATGGAGGTCAAAAGTGCGATCAAGGTGATAAATATTCCGGACAATGAGTCTGAGGTGGAGTCTCTTCGGGCGGATGGAATGACCATGGACGATTCCAGATCCTACTTAAGCGGTATCGTTAAGGACTTCATCGGAGAGATTCAGCTGATGGAGACCTTTAAGGGAACGCAGAACATTGTCAGCGTAGAGGATTATCAGGTCGTAGAGCATACGGATAACATCGGGTGGACGATCTTTATCCGGATGGAGCTCCTGACGCCGTTAAACTCTCAGATTGGTGAAGAGAATCTGACGGAGGAGGAGATAATCAAGCTAGGACTGGATATGTGCTCCGCCCTTGAGATCTGCTCGAGAAGGAAGGTGATTCATCGGGATATCAAACCGGAGAATATTTTTGTAAATCCCTTCGGGGACTACAAGCTGGGGGATTTCGGAGTCGCGAGACAGCTTGAAAACGTGACCGGAGCGCTTTCCCAGAAAGGAACCTATAACTACATGGCTCCGGAGATTGACAGGGGGGTACCATATGACTCTACCGTAGATATTTATTCACTGGGATTAGTGCTGTACCGGTTTCTGAATCGGAAAATGCTGCCGTTTTTAACGCAGGAGACGGCATTAAGCCCGAATGCGAGGGTGGAAGCGGTAAGAAGGAGACTTTCCGGAGAGCCGTTACCCCCGCCCTGTGATGCTTCACCGGGTTTAAGTCAGATTGTTTTAAGAGCCTGTGCCTTTGACCCAAAAGCCCGGTTTCAGACTGCAAGGGAGATGAAGCAGGCGCTTATGGCGATTCAGAACGGAACGTATCCGATGGAGCAGGAAGTATCTCCGATTGTCCCGTCTAAGACTCCCGAACCCTCTCTTGACAGTACGGTTTCTGTTCGGCATACACAGTCCCGGGATGAGGGCGCTCCGATATCGTACTCTGCACCGCAATCGGCGGGGGTTATGCAGCAACAGCAGCAACCACAACAACAATCGCAACCGCAGCCGGTAAGTCCGGTACAATCACAGCCGGTCGGTCAGTTCGGTCCGCAGACAGATCCCCAGGCTGTCAGACGTCGTCCTGAACAGAGAGACGCTGCCCAGGAGATCAAGGACAGGCTTGCGAGGCAGGAGGCGGAACGGGCGGCAAGGAACGAAGCACAGAAAAATGTGGATAAAAAGGTTAAAATACCGGCGTTTATTATAGCAATTGCGGTTATTTGGCTCCTTCTGTGTCTGATCGGTATTCTTCCGAGGAATATCATTGTATTTATTATCGGAGGGTTGGCGCTAACAGCAGGGATTGTACTTTCAATTCTTAAGAAAAACAATATTATATGAGATGTTTATAGTACATATTAAGATAGGCTGAGGAGGTAGAAAATGAACAGATTGTCAGGAAGTTTAAGGAAAGCCAAGCTGCGCATCATGAAGGATCCGGAGCTTCGCAAGCTACTTGTTCGATGCGGATGGAATGAAATTGTGCTGGATCTTGACGGAGACGGGTCAGCAGATGTCTGCTTTTCAGATGAGAGAGGCGATGGTGATATTGATACGATAGCTATCGATCTGACGGGAGACGGAGAGTTTAACCTGTATCTGCATGACGCGGACGGTAACGGGATACCGGATACCGTACTGTGGGCAGACGATGGTTCGGAGGAGTTAGAGCTTTTGGCTTTTGGCTCCGGTGTGGAAAGAGAGCTGATAGATATCGGGGCGAGAGTGCGTAATCTCTTACTGGCGGAGGATTTCCTTAACGAAGAATTCAATATGTCTCTGACAGATCTTTCCGGATTTATGAAGGAGCATCTTGCCGAACTCATCGAAGAGGTCAATAAGATGGTGAACGCGGAAGGAATAGATAAGGTGGCCTGTTTCTTAGACAAAGTCGGAACCTATTATCTGGCGACGATGGATGAGGATGGAAAACATCCCAGAGTCCGACCGTTCGGAACCTCTCTTCTGTTTGACGGAAAGCTATATATTCAGACAGGGAAGGTGAAAAATGTTTCGAAACAGCTAGCGGCAAATCCATATATGGAGCTTTGCGCATTCGATAGTGAAAGCGAAAAGTGGCTGCGTATTACCGGAGAGCTGATCAACGACGACACAATCGAGGTAAAACGGGCAATGCTTGAGAAAAATCCTGGTTTAAAGGCAATGTACAGCGCGGAGGATGATAATACACAGGTATTATATTTCAAGGATGCCACAGCAACCTTCTATTCCTTTACGGAGGAGCCGGAGGTAATTCAGTTTTAATCAGGATAGTCGACCTCTGCGGGGATATGCGTAAAGGAGGAATAAGAATTGAGTGATCAGGCGATGGTGGGACTCTTTATGATATTTTTCGGAGCGATGTTTGTGGTCTTTGCGGGGATTCTCGCAATCGATCCGCCGTTTTTGGAGGTATTGCTCTGGAGATCACATCAACCCCTTGATAAGAAGCATCCGAAACAGCACGCCAGGATCTGGGCAAAGGGAATGCTGATCATTGCGCTGGGTCCTGCTATCGGAGGCGCAGTTATGTACCTGGCAGGATCGAATGGAATAGAACACGGCGGGTTCACAGTTCTCTTTCTGGGATGCGTTGCATTTTTCATTTATAAGGGCTGTAAATACATTACGCGGGAGGTTTCGAAGCTTAACGAAAAGGAGGAAGAATGAAGCATAGGAGAATAACAGCGCTGTTTCTGGTGATTTGCCTTTGTCTGAATCTGACAGCCTGCGGGAAGGATGAGGCGAAGGAGGCAGCGGATAAGGTCAGAGAAACGGTTCAAAAGACAGCGGAGACAGCAAAGGAGACAGCAGAAAGCGCAAAGAATACTGCTGTATCCGTAAAGGATTCGGTGCTTGACTGGTATGCGGGGTTAGATATCGGGAAATTCAAGGAGGGATTCAATTCCTCAGTGACCTTCCTGGGAGATGCGTACCGAATGGTTATGGACGGGGAGGAAATCGAAGAGGTTGCCGAGACGGTGAAGAATCTGAAGGAGACCATGAGCGAGGCTTCCGGAACCGCAAAGGAAATCGGAGAAGCTTTGGGACCTATGGCAAAGAAATGGGCTGGGAGCTTTGATATTTCCGTTTATACCGGACCGCCCTCCCTCAAGGCCCAGGCCGAGGCCAGAGAGATCATCAAGGTCTATAATGAGTATATTTTAAATAGGATGGGATCCGTTTCCCTGAAGGAGTTTCTGGATGAACAGGGAGACAGGCTTGAGACAGAGGCCCTTTACGAAGCCCTGTACAAAGGAAAGACAGACGCTCCCGTGATCGGAGACGGAACGCCCCTTTCCGAGATCATAACGCCCAAGTACGTTTTAAATCAGGCGACAGGCTCCGGTACGGACGGACAGAAGAAGCTGTTAAACGCCGCTCTTTCTATGGGTCCTGATATTTATTCGGTTATAAAGGAAGCGGCGCTACGCTCCGGAATGAACGAGGAGGAGCTCAAGGAAAAGGGAATCGAAGCTGCGATCGCCGAAAGCGACGGCTTTATCGAAGGAGCGGTCAGTCGGATCATCGCCTCGCTCTGTAAGGAGGGAGGGTTTGGAGAAGAGCTTATGGATGCGTCCGCCGCAGTGATCGGAACCCTGACGGTACTTACGATCAAAGGCTCGATCAACGGATATGCGCTGGCAAAGGGAGAGATCACGGCTGAGGATTACGGGAACCTGATGGCGGATGACCTGATGATCTCAATGATGTCCCTGCCGAGTATCCCGCTTCTGCTTGCTATTCTTCCGGCAACCCGGATCGTAATGTTAGCCGGATGTATGGCAGGCGGGATCGCTGCCGGAGCAGGCTTTCTATTAGCGAAGGATGCGGTGCTTGATATTGTGGACGGCGGAGGCTTTGAGGCGATCCTTCCGGCGGAAACTGTTGATCAGAATAAGGATATAGTACGTATCGCAAAGGACACGATTGCTTCTATGAACTTAAAGGATAGATTATCAAATCTGAAGGATACCTTAGTAACTACGGGAAGCGACGGAAAAATTACCGTTTCGCTCGGCACAGCTGAGGATTAAGCATATACAGAAGGAGGAAGAAATTATGGGATTGATTCAGGCAACAGGAGAAGCGGCGGCAAGCAGTTTTGCCGATGCGTGGAGAGAGTTTTTCTATTGCGAGGCGTTACCGGCGGATGTACTGGTGCAGAGAGCCTTTAAAAGAACAGGAAAGAGAAGCTCAAATACCAAGGGCCACGATAATATAATCAGCAACGGTTCGATCGTAGCCGTCGCGGATGGACAGTGTATGGTTATTGTAGATCAGGGCCAGGTCGTAGAGCTTTGTGCGGAGCCGGGGGAATTTGTCTGGGATGCCAGCAGTGAGCCGAGTATCTTTTACGGAAGCCTCGGAAGCAATATTTTAAACACGTTTAAAAAGATCGGCAGAAGGATAGCCTTCGGCGGAGATACGGCCCATGACCAGAGAGTGTATTATATCAATACCAAGGAAATACCCGGTAATAAATACGGCACGGCTAATCCGGTGCCCTTCCGCGTTGTAGACCGAAATATCGGTCTGGATGTTGATATTTCGATCCGTTGTCACGGAGAGTATTCCTATCATCTGATGGATCCTATCCTGTTCTATACCAATGTTGCCGGGAATGTTTCCGAGGATTATAAACGGGATATGATCGATTCCCAGCTGAAAACGGAGCTGATGACTGCTTTACAGCCCGCTTTCGCGAAAATTTCCGAAATGGGGATCCGCTACAGCGCGCTTCCGGGTCATACTCTGGAGCTTGCGGACGCGTTAAATGATGTATTGTCCCAGAAATGGTCCGGACTTCGCGGAATCGAGGTAGTATCCTTTGGCGTGGACAGCGTAACTGCTTCTCCGGAAGATGAGCAGATGATAAAGAATCTGCAGAAGAGCGCTGTGCTCAGAGATCCTACCATGGCTGCCGCGACATTGACGGGAGCTCAGGCGGAGGCTATGGTTGCGGCGGCGAACAATTCCTCGGCGGGTCCGATGATGGCCTTTGCGGGAATGAATATGGCGGGCCAGGCAGGAGGAATGAATGCGGCCAATCTGTTTGCCATGGGACAGCAACAGGCTGCCTCTCAGAGTACGTCGGGGGCGCCTGTTCAGGCGGCAGGAGGAGCTTCCGGCTGGACCTGCTCCTGTGGTCAGACGGGGAATACCGGAAGGTTCTGTACAGGCTGCGGACAGCCGAAGCCTCAGCCGGCAGGGAATGCCGGGTGGACCTGCTCCTGCGGAACGGATAATACCGGAAAATTCTGCCAGAACTGCGGAAAGCCGAGACCGAATGGAAACGGCTTTAAATGGAAGTGCGATAAGTGCGGCTGGGAGCCCGAGGATCCGAACAATATACCGAAATTCTGTCCGAACTGCGGAGATCCGTTTAATGAGGCGGATAAGGTTGAATTATAAAGCGATAATAATCAAGCAATAATTACGAAAGGAAACGGGTGTTATTAAATGGATAGTTGGAGTACTCCGGGAAAGACGTCGGCGTCGACCTGTCCTGCCTGCGGCGGCGGTTTGCTGTTTGACCCGACATTAGGAAAACTGAAATGTGAATTCTGTGACTCAGTCTATACTCCTGAGGAGGTTGAGGCCTTATGGGCACAGAAGGCGGGCGAAGAAAGTCAGGGTCTTGCAGAGCCGGAGGGGGGGAGTCCCGACGGCGGGGAGACCGTCCGTGAATATGAGCCGGTGGATTTTGGCGCAGATGAGGAAATGCGCTCCTACAGCTGCTCAACGTGCGGGGCGGAGCTGCTTGCAGATAAAACAACGGCGGTTATGCGATGTCCCTACTGCGGGAATCAGACCATCGTCGAGGAACAGTTCTCAGGCGCGATCCGACCGGATTATATTATACCCTT
This sequence comes from Lachnospiraceae bacterium, assembly GCA_024684065.1. The sequence goes on along the minus strand of JAIKXO010000157.1, from coordinate 10,810 downwards.
TACCCAGACGAAGGATCAGGCGGAGGAGAAGTATTACGAGTTTTACCGGAAACGGTTTCTTCTTCCGAAATCCTTTAAAAATAATAACCACGTCGAGGAGATCCAGGGCGTATATGTTCCGTTCTGGATGTTTTCCGGCAGAGTGCATCTGGAAGGAAGCTATATTGCCTACGACGAAGCTGAAGATGATGACGGGCACAAGTATATCACAGGGCGATATGAGGTTCACAGGCGGGGATATCTGGATTTTGAAAATGTTCCCGCGGATGCGTCCGAGAGGATGGATGATGACCTGATGGATTCCGTAGAGCCCTATAAGCTGGACGGCTTGAAGGACTTTTCCATGGTCTATCTGCCGGGCTTTATGGCAGAGCGCTACGACGTTTCCGAGGAAGAAAGCAGGGAAAGAGGGCATGACCGGGCAGAGGGCAGTATCAAGTCCGAGGTTCGCAAAACCATCAAGCATGACGGGATTGACCAGGCGGATGAGAAGTTCTGGTATGAAAACGAGAGTACGAAATACGCCCTGATGCCGGTATGGCTTTTGGTAACGAAATGGAAGGATAAGACCTTTAAGTTTGCCATGAACGGGCAGACCGGGCGGATGGTCGGGGATCTTCCCGTCAGCGCCGGAAAAATGATCGGCGTGCTGGTTCCCCTCTTTATACTGATTCTGGCCGTATTCAATATGGTCACGGGCGGAGAGAAGGTGCTCGAATCTTTGTTCATCGCAGGGATCGTGGATCTGCTTGTAGGAGTTTTTATGTATTCCAGCATGAAATCGGTTTTCAGCGCTACCAGCGCCGGCGGATATATTTCGCAATCCTTAGAGCTGGTATTTCAGGATGAGAAGAAGATCGGCGGTTTCAAGGCCAGGAAGCTTAAGAAGGAAATGAAGAAAAATAAAGAATAGCAGTGTAACAGTGAAATATCGGGAAAAACATCAAGCGTCTTAAAAAGGGAGGAAAAACATTATGAAGACAGGAAAGATCAGAGGAGCCAGAATACTGTCACTGTTTTTGGCATTTGTTTCACTGTTCAATGTATCAGCGTTTACGGCTCTGGCGGATGAGCCGGACGAGATTACGGCAAGGAGCGGAGAGAACGTGCTTTCGGCGCCTGTGATTGAAGAGGACGCTTCGGGCGGAACGCAGATAAGCTATGATACGATCTATTTCGGAGAATACCCGCAGGCTATGGTGGTCGATGATCCCGCATATGACGGTGATGCGGCTGGTTTTTATCTCTACGATGAGGATTTGTATGCGGCGCTTGTGAATACCTCCGAGTGGGATGATGATGGAGACGCAGAGATCGACGGAGAGTGGTACCGGAGAGTCCAGGCGGATAATGAGTCATACATACCGGAATTTTTATACTTCAAGTACCAGCCGATCCTCTGGCGGGTACTTGCCATAGACGGGATCGAGTACGACAACGGTAATACGATTCAGACGGCGCTTCTTCTTTCAGATAAGATCTTAGACAGAAAGCCCTTTGATGAGAAAGGCACCGGAATCTGGCAAGAATCCAGTATCAGAGAATGGCTGAACGGTGATTTTGAGCGGGTTGTCTTTGACAGTGAGGTAAGCTATAACGATATCCTTAATGTGATGGAGGATGCTACCGACGGCTATTTCGAAGCTTATGAGGGAGAAGAAGACTATACGACTGAAGATATCTTCCTGTTATCCGGTGCTGCGGTCTTTGGCGAGAATGGAGAGGATTTCGGATTCTTACCCTCCGAAAACGATACTTATGAAATGGCGGAGACTGATCCGGCAAGAGAGGCCAATCCGACCGGTTACGCAATGTTAAGAGATTCGCTTGATCTGACAGACGGGGTAGGCTACTGGTGGCTGCGCTCGACGGGAGAAAATTCTGAGGATGCCAGAGCTGTGGATATCCTTGGCAAAGCGGCAGAGGGAAATAAGGCGGATATGCTTTTCGGGATCCGTCCGGCCCTGTGGTTAAATATCGAAGAAGCAAAAGGGGATTATGAGTATGCCGGCAGGATAAGTATCGACATAGCAAAAGAAGAGTCGAAGACGGAAACAGATTCCCAAAAACAGGAGAGTGACGAAAAAGAATCCCGGGAGAACCGCTACAGCGATGCCGCGCTTTACTTAAGCGGCCAGTGGTTCTTAGCTCGCTTTATGGCAGAAGATTTTGACGACACCGTAACAGAACAGGTCGTTCTTACCGATCTTTCGGAAACGCTGCCCGGTAGTTGGTATGTCTATGCGGAAACCGATATCTATAATTCCGCAAATAAATCCTATGACCCGGATACGGGGGAATCTGAGACAGATCTGAGTGTCTCTTATATGAAGGCGGATATTGATGGCTCGGGTGATGAATTTGAGATGCTGCTTGATACCGGCGAGTATTTTGATATTACGACCGGGAGTATCTATCAGGATGGTCTGAAGGAGGAGCTGACAGGAGAGCTTACGGAGGAAAGCGCTGTATTTACCGGAAATATGCAGGTTACGATCTATCGGATCCTGTCCTACGACGGAAGGCTGTTCGGGGTCGGCGAGCTGCTCTATCCTTCGGGAGAGACACTGAACGTATGCATGGTCAGAGAAGAAGGAAGGGTAGACAGCCCAGAAAGCAAGAAAAAGAAGGAGCCCGAGACGAAGACGGAGTCAAAGGAGAAGTCAGATAGACACTCTGACGAAATCGACGATTATCCTGTACTCTGGGGAACCTTTAATACAAGCGGTGTGGGGAATGAGCCGACCGAGGCAACCGCTTTTACTTTAACGGAGGGGACCTTCTATATCAATTCGATCACGACCTATCACTGGAACTATGGGGAAGGCAGTATACCCGGTCAGATCAGTCTTTTGAAGGACGGTGAGCTTGTCGGTACCTGGGATGCGGTCGGTCGTGGCGGAAGCGGAGCAGAGAATGTGAACTGGGATGTATTTCCGGATATCGAGATCGAGCCGGGAGAATACGAGATCGTTGATTCGGATCCGGAAACCTGGAGCTGTAACGAGGGATCCAAGTACAGAGGCTTCGCGGAGCTTCGGGGCGAGGAAGTAACGTCAGGTGCAACAGGAAATACCGGAGCCTCCGACGAAACAGAGGACATTATCATTGACGCGGCGGTCGATCTGAAGGACTATCACGATGAGTGGATCAAAGAGTATGGAGGAAACCTTGAGGAAACGCTCGCGGAGGTTCTTAATTCCATAGTAGAGGAAGGCGAGGATAGCAGGCTGATCTGTGACGGAGCCATTGAGTTTTTCCCTACGGTCAACGGCTCGGGCTTTTTTGTATGGCTGTATGAGCCGGTGGATAACTTTACGGTCTATGGCCTGACGGTAGGAATGACGGAAGAAGAAGCGTTGTCAGTTCTTGAAACGGAAGGGCTTGAGTATGATGAGGGCTTTGAGAACGGAATCTATTCCGATGACTTCAGCGACTATTATATTACGTATGACCTTGCGGGCGGAAAGCTATCGAAGGTGACGTATGTAAAAATCATATAAAGCCTGCGCCGTTTGATGCGGAGAAATCTTTTCCGGAGAGTATCCTTCTGAAAGTGGTATAGAAATGGCTACGATAAAAGGTTATCAAAAATACAGATTTGTCCTTCTTCTTGCAGTATGTACAGGGTTGTTATTGTGTCTTACGGGCTGTGAGGTGTCAAATGATGAAGCGACGAAGCAGGCGGAACTCATTGCGCTGACTGCGGGTGCATCGTGTTGAAAGCAGAACCATTAACATAAACGAAGGAGTGTTTTATTGATGAAAATAAAAAAATGTATCGTGCTTATACTTGTGGCAGCAATGACTCTGCCGCTTATGGCCTGCGGGGACTTCTCGGAGCTCTATGAGGTAGATCTGGAGGCGCTTGAGGAGATGGAGGAGCTGCCGGAGGGCGTAGATCCGGAAGCTATAGAAGCTTACAAGCAGGCACAGAGAGTTCAAAGTCCGCAAAAACGGGGACTAGCGGAAAAAAGAGTACAGGTTCAGGTTCTCAGGCAGCGGAGCCTGCTTACGGAAAAGAGTTCGCAGATGAGGAGGATATTTCGGAGAAGGCTTACCTGGCGCTTGGAAATGATCTGAAGGAGGATCAGCTGAAAGCGGTTCTTGAGCTGATGGAGTTGTCGGAGGAAGCTTATGAAAACTGCGATATTGTTTATGTAACTAATGACGAAGAGCATGCGTTCTTAGATCATTATATCGATCCCTCACTGATCGGGACCAGAGCCCTCTCTTCGGTTTTAGTAATACCGAAGGAGGCGGGAAGTGGGATCGAGGTTACAACGGAGAATATAACCTTCTGTACACCCGATATGTACAGAAACGCTTTTCAGACGGCAGGAGTAGAGGATGCGGATATCATTGTCGCGGGACCCTTTGAGATTTCGGGAACGGCTGCTCTGATCGGGGCGGTAAAGGCTTACGAGCGAATCTCCGGGATAACGATATCCGATACGATAGTCGACGCGGCGATCGACGAGCTGATCACGACGGGAGAGATTGCTGACGCGGTCGGCTCCAAGGAGGAGGCGGCAAAGCTGATGGCTTATGTCAAAGCAAAGGCCCTTTCCGAAAAGCCAACGAGCAGAGAAGAGCTTGAGGCTTTAGTACGGCAGGCGCTCAAGGATCTTGGAATAGAGCTCCCCGACGAATATGTTGACAGGATCGTAGACCTCCTTTTAAAGCTTCTGATGGCAGGGATCGATCTGAACCAGATCCCCAATGAGGTTTTTGGATTCTATCAGAAATATAAGAAATAATTGTTATACAGAGCAGAATAGACGAAATGAAAAGAGAACTCAAACGGTTAATACTTATTATTGCGTTTCTTCTGGCTTTTCCGCTGTAGTGGAGCCGGTACGGACCAGAGCGGATTTCGGGAATTTTGCCGGTGATTCGGATTACGGCGGCGGAGGTTCCTCCAGAGGCGGAGGCGGTGACGGTTTTTTAGGTGATCTGGAGTTCGAGGTCATTGCATGGGCCATAGCGGTCGCCATTGTTGTACTTCTGGTAGTTTGGGTTATTTTGTAAACCTTTATCATTGAGCCTATCATCAATCGGTTTCGGAAAAAGAAACCGGAGGAAGAGAAACGATCGAAAAGTGGCGGGGAGAAAGACGAACCTCTTCGTCCGATCTCGGAGTATAAGACACTGGATCCGGGCTTTAAGGAGGCGGCCCTTCGCGAGCGTCTCTCTAATCTGTATTTACAGCTTCAGGATGCATGGCATGAGCGGAATCTGGAGAGCCTCAGACCTTATTTGACGGACGGTTTCTACAACCAGAACGAGCGGCAGCTTGCGGAAAAGCGAAGAAGCCACATTATCCCCTGTACCGAACGGATCGCCGTGCTTGAAGTTAAGCTTACGGGCTTCTATCAGGAGGAGGGGCTTGATCATATCGTAGTGAGGCTCATGACCCGCCTCATAGATTATGAGATCTTTGATCCGGGGGAATCCGATAGCGGTAAGAAAGCTGAGCCGCGGGTCATCTCCGGCAGCAAAACGCAGGAGAAGTTTATGGAGTACGAGTGGGATCTGTGCCGGAAGACAGGTGTACAGACAGAAGGCCCGGATGGGAATGCGGTTAAGACCGTTACCTGCCCGAAATGCGGCGCGCCGCTCAATATCAATCAGACTGCGCAGTGTCCGTACTGTGGCAGCGTTGTGACGGTGGAGAATGAAGACTGGGCGCTGAATAATATCAAGGGAATTTCTCAGCGGACAGGACAATGAAATCATCCGGATCGAAATGAACTGAGGTCCATTTCAAAGCGCAAGATCTGTAAGCAGACCGACGCAGAAATAGAGGAGATACACATGAGAAAGATATTTGGGAATACAGCAATGCGGTGTCTGGCTGCTGTCACCGCGTTATTCCTTCTGGCAGGGTGCGTGGATGTTCCTGCAGACGGTGGGGGCGGATCAGAGCAGAGGAAAGAGATCCTTCAGGATGACGTTACGATCCGTGAAATCGAAACCGGCTTAGAGGGCGCGGAGACGGTCAGGGTGCTTAGCCGGAAGCCCTTTGTGGATGGAGATAAGCAAAACGGTTACTGGCAAAGGACAGATTATACGCAGCTCGATCCGCGTGAGACCTCCGGAAATAGCGGAGACACGGAGCTTAAGGTCTCCCGCCCAAAGGACAGCTGGGACAAGGTTTTGTTTGAATATGAGCATACGACCATCGGCTACCGGTATTTTTCCATGGATCAGACTTTCTCCGCCGGTGATTTATGCCGGGCAAGCTGGGGCTTTTCCTATACATTGGACGCGCCTGATTCTCTGGGGGAGATGTACTGTTCTCTATATTTTGCAGATATAGAGCCGGGGGATGACCCCTTCGGACAGAAGGTCACAGTGCTTAAATATTTTTCCAAGCGGGTAGGGACGCTCGATTACGCGACGGATATCAATAATGTGCCCGGAACCGAATGGGAGAGAGAGTGGAACAGAGGGCATGATAAGCCAAATCTTAAGGATGAACAGCTCTGGGATGCCTTGGGGTATTTCCCGCGTATGATCTCAGAGGGGGATAAGATCTATATTGTCATGGATATTTCCGATGGAGAAAACGGATCGATCCGGGCTCGCGATGTTTATGAATACACGTGGATCAACGAACCCTATGATGGGGATGAGGTGATTTGGACGGATGAGGATTATGAAAACGATCCCGATTATATGGCGAATGTTTATGACGGCTGCTGGGATCTGACGGATATCATCTATGTGGGAGACGACAAGGTCAATACAGCAAATCCGGATGTGGATGTCAGGGCAGAGCGCAGGGGGCTTGACGGACAGGAGATCGTATATACCTTTACCGTGAAGAACAATATAAGTGAAACAAAGGGACATGACTGTACCGGAGAGGTAAAGGAATTAGCCGTACCGGAGCCGGGTTTTTCCAGTCGATATTACGCAGGAGGTTTTTTCAGAGAGGATATTACGATATTCAAAAAGACGGATAAACCGCATACCCCCGGAAACGTGATCTGTTCTTTGGCTCTTTGTGATGTTGAATTCGGAACCGGGAAATATGGGGTTAAGATAACGCCCCGCATGTATTTTTCAAGAGGCTATCCGGCGGAGGAGGTTCAGACTTTCTCCCCCGGAGAAGAAAGAATGTCATGGAGACAGACCCGGGCGGAGGGTGGAGCAGATTATACTGAATATGCGTATACAAGTCTGGAAGGAAGCTTTCCGAACGGAGAAGCAGATGGGGAAAAGATGTATCTGGTCTATGGTCTGATGGATACGATCGCGGGAGATATCCGGATGTACGATATTTATGAATACACCTGGCAGGAAGGGCCCGTAACCGAATGGGTCTATAATCCGCCGATGTACGACTGATTCAGTGTCTGGGAAAACGGTAGAAGCGGCGGGAGGGATTGACTATGAGAAACAGGCTTTTAAAAATGATCATGACGGCGGGGCTTGCGACACTTTTTTTGCTGTTTGCTTCCGACCGATGTTTTGCTGTTGAAGGTAAGGATGTGGGAACCCTTCAGGAGTTTCGCTGGAAAAAGACGGATGAGAGATATCTCGAGCCCTCCATTGAAACGAGAACAGAAGACCCCTTTGAGATCTCGGCGCAGCATGGACAGAACCCGGAAGCCTTCGTATTCAGCTTTGATGTTGTGAAAAAAGCCAATTATTCCAGGCTTCCCTTTCATAACTGCATGGGGGAAACGGTTGCCTTTAATATAAACTGCTCTGACTTCGCGGATTCCTATAAGGCGGGGGAGACCTGTGCGCCTGTGTTAAAATGGTATTGGCTCCATTTTGACGCGTCTCATACGCCCGGAGAAGTTTTCGGTGCCTTTTATTTTGCGGATATAGAAGAAAAAGGGAACGATCCCTTCGGACAGAAGGTAACGATCCGGCAGTATTTTACAAAGGGCGGCTCAGATCCGGACGATACCTATGAAATGCAGTATTTCGGAAGAAATACTTATGGCCGCGACAGGATCGGGAATAAGGATTCCCTTGAGACAGAGTATATTTTCTGTCCGACTGCGAAATTCCCGAAGGGTAAGAAGGAAGGAGAAAAGCTGTATATCGTCTACGATACGCAGGACGGCTTAAGCGGGGAGACAAAGATGAGAAATATCTATGAATTTACCTGGACAGAGAAAGCCGATGCGTATTACGAACAGTTAGAAAAGGAGAAGGCTTTGGCTAATCGCCCCAGACCCAATCCTTTGTATGAAGAGGATATGCCGTAAAGAACAGGGGAAGGATTATGAAACCGATCAGAATACTATAAAAAAACATTATGATAGCGTGACAGCTTGCAAATAAGATACTGGAAAGAGGCAGAAAGAAAAATGAAAGAGAGTAAAACGAGAGGGTTTACAAGAAAATGGCTTGTACTTACAGTTATGCTTTGGGCAGCGGTTGTTTTGTTTGCGAATCCCAGACAGGTATATGCGCTGGACGTTTCCGGGGTGAAGAGCGAGACGGTAAACGGACGGAAAACAACGACGCTGACAAAGGGCATGACCTTGAGCGGGAATGCCAGTGTGCAGGGAGATCTGGTCGTAGAGGGAAGCCTTAAGCTGAACGGAAACCAGCTCTCTGTTTCCGGCGATGTCCTTATGAAGTCGGACATTGATCTGGAGGGCGGCAAATTATATGTAAGCGGAAATCTGTATCAGGTGGATCCCGCCCTATATGTAAACGGTGGCTTCGTTTCCGTCGGCGGAAACTATTATATCGAAGGAACGGAAAAGGAAAACGGGGTCATGAAGCCCTCCTACGGCTGGATGAAGATGTTGACGACAAGGATAAGCTGACAGTATACGGTGATTTTTCAGCCAGGAGCTATAATAGTTCGGTGATGAGTGCCGGAACCTTGAGCTTTAACGGAAATGTGACCGATCATAAGGGAAATACCATCCGCTGCAGTGAAAAGAACGTAGCAGAATTTCGCGGCGGCGCAACAAAACAGGTAGTGGTGTTTGCGGAAAGCTCCGCCTGCTTCCAGACGATCCGTACCTATAATAAAAAGGTGCAGTTTAAAACACTTGGCGTAAATCAACTCACGGAAAACGTAACGATCGCAGGCCCGGTGGAAAAGATGTGGAACAAGCTGGATCTGAACGGAAAATCGATGACCATCAACGGAAATGTGGAGGGACTTATGGCGGATCTGACCTTAAACGGCGGGACACTCCATGTTACCGGAAGCTTTCGTCATCTCGATCCTGCGATCTACTTTACAGGGGGGACGCTTCAGATCGACGGCGACTATCTCATTGAGAGTACGGAGAAGGATACCGACGGGACCCCCAAGGCGGTTTATGGCTGGGTTAAGATGGAGGATCCGAAGGATAAGCTCATCGTTGGCGGAAGCATAGAAGCAAAGAGCTTCAATTCCTCTGTTATGTCAGCGGGGACGATCGCGGTAGGAGGCGATATTAACGATGTCAAGGGAAATACCATGCGCGCTTCCGGCGATATGACGATTAAGACGGGTACGATCACGACAGACGGAAAACCGACAGAAACGCCAAAGCCGACAGAGACAGCGAAGCCGACGGATACACCGAAGCCGACAGAGGTACCGAAGCCGACGGAAGCGCCGAAGCCAACGGAAATGCCGAAGCCGACAGAAGCGCCGAAGCCGACTCCGACACCTACGCCAACGAAAAAGCCGACGCCTACCCCGAAGCCGACGCCTACCCTTACTCCGACGCAGAATAAGGAGATCGATGCCATAACAAAGGCTAAGCCAGCTACGTCGCCCGCGAAGATCATCGAAATGGGAAGGATCGTATTTAAGGTAAGGAAGCCCTCCGGATTAAAGATAACCGGCTATGAGTACGCTGTGAAGGAAGGCAATAAGGGAGAATGGAAGACAGTAAAATCTACAAGTAATGAGGTAAGCATGTCGAACCAGTTCCCGAATCTGAAGCTGGGTGAAACCTACTGGTACAAATACCGCTATTACCTGACTGTGAACGGAAAGGATTATTACAGCAGCTGGGACAGTAATGGGATGGGTGACGTATACACGGTGTATAACTGATCTGTGTAAGGTGACAGGAGGCAAGTAGAATACTTTTGTTTGCTTCCTGTGCCGGATACAGTATCTTGAAGGATAACGGCGGAGAAAAAGAAGGGAGAAAGCATGAAAAAAAGGATCATAGCGATATTACTTGCCTGTACGATGGCGTTTTCGCTGACCGCCTGCGGGGATTCCGGGGATATCGTAGGACTTCCCGAGGGGATGGAGGATATGTCCGAGGAGGAGCTTGCGGCTCTGGTGGACGCCTACGAAAACGGAGAGCTTAACGAGGAAGCGGTAACATAGAAGAAGGAAACGGGAAGCAGCAGCGGTGGTCTGGCCGGTGCTTTGGGGAAAAAGACCGGGCAGGCGGAGAGTGTTTCGGTACCAAAACTGGGAAAACGGATCACCAGCGACTATCATTATTCAAGCGATCATGAAAAGCTGATTTTCACAGGTAGCATGCAGGCTCCTTTAGTAACCTCGGACTGCGAGAAGGACTTTCCGGAGCTTGCGAAAGCCTTAAAGGAGGCTGCCGATGCGGCCTTTACGTCATACGAGAAGGATGCGGAGGACTATACAGATAGCGCTCAGGAGCAGTATAACGAGGATCCGAGTTTCTTTGATTACGGTAATTATGAAAACCATACCAGTATCCTTTTAAGACGCCTGGACGATACGGTACTGAGCTTTGCCGATGGTTGGAGCACCTTTGCAGGCGGAGCGCATGGCTCTTATGTGGAGACCGGACATACCTACGATGTAAAGGCCGGTAAGGAGCTTTTGCTTTCGGAT
>JAIKXO010000148.1 GCA_024684065.1 Lachnospiraceae bacterium | reverse complement strand
ACAATGCCGAAGCGACCTACAGCCTTACTGTTTATAACTCCTCCTTTGCGGGCGGCGTGAAGTTTAAGAAGATCGATGCCGATGCAGGCGATGATACCGGCCTTGGCGGTGTAGAGTTCGATCTTTATAAGGAAAACGCGGGCGGTACTTATGTACCATACGGCAGCGGCTATACGATCAAATCAGAGGAAACCAACGGATCCTACCTTGGCTGGGTATATGTCTACGGGCTTCCGAAGGGCGACTATTACCTGAAGGAGAAGCTTAATGAAAACGGTATCAGCAAGGAAGGATATCTTGGGACAAAGGAAGAGCTGCATTTTTCTATAGGTGGTGATGATAATTGCACAGAGAATGAAAAGGATAAATATGTAACCCTTACAATCCCTTCAGGCGTAGAAACCGCTGTTACTGCAGGCAGTGACGGTGCCCGTGTCGGAAACCACAGGGTAAAGGGCTCCCTCTTTGTCAGAAAGGAGGGGAGCAGTACCTACGGAGCAAACGTTCCGCTTGACGTGACCTTTACGCTTAAGAAGGAGGATGGTTCCGCAGTCAGGGTAACCGGCGATGCATCCGAATATGTATATGCAAACACAGGCGGTTCTGAAGACCTTGTTACGGATAAGGGACAGTTTAAGGTCAGCGGGCTTCCCTGGGGTTCGTATACATTAGAAGAAAAAACAGCACCGAAAGGCTATACAAAGACACAGAACAGGACCTTCACGATCGGTCTCGGAAGCAGCAATGCAAAGCTTACCTGGAGCTATACGGCAGGACAGGACGGCGTGATCATAAATACGCCCGTTACCGGAGACGTACTGCTTGAGAAGTTCGATCCGCAGGCAAAGGCTTCAATAAACGGCGCTGAGTTTGATCTGTACAGGGGAAAGAAGGCTGATCTTACTGAGGCCCAGAAGGAAGCTTTGATGAGCGGACAGACGCCGGAATCAGATTCGGGTCTTGTCAAGGTAAACGACAACAGGCTGGTTGTAAGAAACGGAAAGATCGACAGTTCAACGGACAGTAAGCTCGGAAGTCTTGAATACGGAGAATACTTCTTCGTAGAGGTGAAGGCTCCCGATGGCTTTGAGCGCGAGGCGGATCCTTTCTACCAGGTCATCATCGATGGAGAAAAGGACAGCACAAAGAACACCGTGGACTGTTATGTTCCTGTTAATAATATAGAAAAGACCGGTAAGGTGACGTTAAAGAAGGCCGATGCGGACAACAATAATGCCGCAATTACCGGAAATGCCCTGGATGGAGCGATATTCGAGCTGCACTATAAGGAAAGACCGGCAACCCAGAGCTGGCTTGAGAAGCTCGTGGGCGCTATCGCGGGAGCTTTCGGAAGCGATGGCTATACAAAGGTAAATACCATAGAATATCAGGTGGATAACGGCACACTGACTATTAAGAATAAGGCTGACAACGTTACCTTAAATGATGACGGCAGCGTTACGATCGACGGACTTCCCTGGGGCGATTATTACTTCATAGAAAAGAAGGCTCCGAAGGGATATATAACACCGAAGAGTGAGGGAGAAAGCGATGTCCGTTTGGCCGCCTTCCAGCTCGGCCTTACTGCTGACGGAACCTATGTTGACGAGGAAGGGTTCGAAATAACAAGGACCATACCGAACAATGAGGATACAGGTAACGTCGAGTTTACAAAGGTCGATGCCGAGGATGAAACAAACGAACTTGCCGGGGCCGAATTTGAGCTCTGGTATTCAAGGACGGGTGATGAGGGTACTTATACAAAGTATGAGAACAAGACTTATACATCCCAGAATGATGGCAGGTTCTTTAAGTTCTTTAGCGACGATAACACAGGAAAGGTTTCCGTAAGCGATCTTCCCTGGGGCCATTACTATTTCCTTGAGACGAAGGCTCGCGACGGATATAAGCTTGAAGCGGATAAGAAGGTGCCTTTCGAGATCAACGCGGACAATGCGAACGCATCAGAGACCATTGACCTTGGTAAAGTAACAAATGACAAGGTCTACGGAGACCTCGAGCTTTACAAGGTCGACGGAACGGAAACAAGAGATGAGAACGGAAACGTTATTACCGGTGCAAACGGTTTAGAGGGCGCGGAATTCTATCTTGTAGAGGTCATTTCCGATGCGGACAGAGAGACAGTGGATGAAAAATACGTAGAGGTTACCGGCGGTAACGGAGCGTATGTATTCAGTAAGAGCAACGGAAGTAAGACAGTCATGGCTGCCTGTGCTTCCGGCGGGGACAGATTTGACAGGAACAACAAGCTGACGGTTGAGAACCTTCCTGCGGGAACCTATCGTATTTATGAAGAGAAGGCTCCGGAGGGCTATGAGGTAAAGGAAGGATATATGCAGTTCACTGTCAGGGATTACGGAAGTGAGACCCCTGAGACCGGCACGACCCTTAAGAACGGTTCTGCAAACCATTATGTGATCGAACGCATATTCGAGAATACGGATGTACAGGCTAAGGTACGGTTCATTAAGGTCAGTGAGAATACGGACAGACTTGGCGGCATAAAATTCTATCTCTATAAGTACCGTTATGCAGGCGATAATGAAGAAGGTGAGGATTCTCCGAAGACAGGCGAAACAAGAAAGATAGTCAGGGAAACCGTCGACGAATATACTTCCTCCCTTGAACATTCCAAGGTAGGTCTGGTAGAGGTAACGGGTCTCGGCGAAGGAATGTACTATTTCGAGGAGGATGAGGATTCGGCAAGGGCTCTCGGATATGTACCCAATACCACCAAATATACCTTTACGGTAACCCAGGCGGATGCAGGGGAGTGGGTTGAGCTTGATAATGCCGGAAAGATAGAGGGAGCCTTTGACAATATTCAGGTTGTCAATAACACCAAGGATAAAGGCTCGGTGACGCTTACAAAGAAGGGCGAAGGCGCTGACAGCAACGGTCTGGCGGGAGTTACCTTTGAGCTTCATAAGGTCGGGCAGAACGGCGCGATCGGTACGTATACGACCGAAGCCGACGGTATTATCAGTGAAGATGAGCTTGCCTGGGGCGATTATTATTTCGTTGAGACAGCAGCCCCGGCACAATATGCACTTCCTGATCCGGCGAATCAGAACAACTGGCACAGATTTACCATCCCTGAAAAGATAGACGGCTCTTCGAGCGTCAGGCTGAATATCGAACTGGGCAATATCCCCAATACTCTCTACTGGGGAGAGGCAGAGCTCGTAAAGGCGGATGCGGATGATGCAACGAAGAAGCTTGATGGCGCTGAATTTATGCTTTATGATGCGGCGACGGATACGATAGCCCTTCATAGAGACAAAACGCCTTACGGTAAGCTTACAACGGATGCACAGGGAAAGATCCGGACGGTTGAGGATGATCTTGGCTATGGCGAGTACTATTTCCTGGAGATCAAGGCGCCTGTAGGCTATAAGCTGCCTGTAGATGCTAAAGGAAAACCGAACAACAGGATCTACTTTACCATAAACAGGGATCATACTACTGCAGCCCAGGTTGCGGTGACCTTCAGGGATCATAAGCTTTCCGCGAACGAGCCTGTTCCCGGAAACGGAACAAACGTTGTTACAAACGAGCGGTTAAACGGAAGATATAAGTTATACAAATATGAAAAGATAAACGGGACGAAGGTAGGGATACCGAACGTTACCTTTACGCTTGAGAAGAAGACCGGGAACATCTTTAACACTTACAGACCGGAAGAGGGCGGAGTAAAGCAGACTACCTATGATGCGGATGATCCCGCAAAGAACGGTTATGTTGAATATACGGATCTTGAGTGGGGCGAGTACCGGATCATAGAGACCGTGCCGGACGGCTATAAGCTTCCGGACGAATATAAGCTTCCAAGCGACAGCAGCAAGTACGGTGTCGAGTTTACGATTGACAAATCACATCTTTATATTGATCAGGCGGCGCTTTCGCAGCCTCAGGCGGAGATCGAAAACGAACGCGGAAAAGGAAAGATCAGGCTGATCAAGGTAGAAAAGAACAGCACCGGAAGCAGAGGCGAGCTGGGAGCGACCTTCGAGCTTTGGCGCTATGTGGACGATACCGGAGCAAATGACATAAAGATCGGCAGCTATACGGTTCCTTCACAGGGAAGCAGCAAGGGCGAGCTGCTTATCGAAAACGAAAACCTCATATGGGGCGAGAAATATTACTTCGCGGAAACTGCCGTGGATGACGGTTATGCAAAGATTGACGAGCATACCGGCACGAGCACCTTTATAAGGGAAGGAAATAAAGACCCTGAAGAAATGCCGCAGGCAAGGCCGAACATTACCGAAGGGCACAGGACTCCCCTTATCACCCTGGAGCCCGCTTCCGCCAATAACAATACGGTGCAGATCGTGAGGATCGAAAACCGGAAGCTTACGAAGCAGGATGTGGAGCTTTCCAAGATAGCGGATGATAATGACAGTACACCTTTAAGCGGCGCTGTCTTTAACCTGTACAGGATAGAGAGAGACGGGCAGGGTACGATAACCTCCAGTGAGCTGATCTATGCTGTAAATAATGGCGACGGAGACTATACTTTTGCGGGAACAAGCGCTGGTGATGGCCTGACGGCGGATCTCTCCGTAGGAGCAGAGGGAGCCCGCACCGGAAAGCTTCTGGTTAAGGATCTGCCGGAAGGAAGGTATCAGTTTGATGAGATCACGGCACCTGGCGGGTATAAGATCAAAACCTCAAATACCAACTTTGAGATCGTTTATTACGATGCGTCTGAGAAGAATCCGGACGTCAACGATGATATAGTTGCATATAACTCAAAGATAAGCGCGGACGTAAGCTTTATAAAGTACGCCGAAGCGGAAAACGGGACACAGACACAGCTCGGAGGCGTTAAGTTCGAGCTTTGGAAGATTGCCGAAAACGGTGATGTGTGCATCGACCGCGCAGTATATTCCGTATCCGGGAGCGGGACGGATAACGAAGCTACAGTGGGCTCCGTTTCCTATAGCGGGCTCGGCACAGGAAGGTATTATTTCAAGGAGGTTGAAACACCGAGGAACGCTTATGCTCTCGGAGGCCCTTATTACTTCCATATTGATGCCGGAGACGATGGAAAAGTAGTCGGGCTCGATTACAATCACATAGACAGTTCCAGGAACTGGGAGAGGATCCCTGAAACGGATACTGCCAATTATGATAAAGTAGTTAATACTCCTTCTTCAAACGGCTCCGTTACTATCGTGAAATATGAGAGCATTAACGGGGTTGGTACAGAGGTGCCGATAAAGGATGTCGAGTTTGAGCTCTATCGCGTAAAGCAGGGAGACGAAGCTGAGGATGTCTTCATAGGCAGCTTTAAAACAGATGCAGAAGGTAAGATCGAAAAAACAGATCTGGAATGGGGCGAATACTACTTCGTAGAGAAATCTGTTCCCAAGGATAAAAACGGGAACGATCTGTATGTGATAAGCGAAGGCTCAAAGAGGATCGCGTTTAAGCTTGGAGTTGATTCGAATCCGATGGTTAAGGAGCTTGAGGCATACAACGACCGTAAGTATGGCACTGTTTCGGTGCATAAGAAGGGAAAGAGCGATAAGTCTCTCAAGGGCGCCGAGTTTAAGCTCTATAAGGGCAGTGTTGATGACGCAAATTATATTGCTACCCTGACTACCGGTGATGACGGCTGGGCTTCCTATAACGATCAGACCGAAGAAAACGGCCTCAGGTGGGGCGAGAAGTATATCCTCGTTGAGACAAAGGCTCCGGCAGGATATGTTAACGCGGGCACAACGAAGGAATTCACTGTCAGCAAGGATAAAATTGTCTTTACCTATGACGTTGTAAATACCCTGATCCAGGGCAAGGTAAGGCTGCATAAAAAGGATTCAAAGACTAAAGCCGGAATCCCTAATGTCGAGTTTGCATTATATTCCTATACATTGGACGAAGATGGCAATTATGTATATGATGAAAATAATGACAGGCTCTCCGCACGGGTGACCGGGTATACCTATAAGACGGACAGTGAAGGATGGCTCTGTCAGATCAGCGGGACCGAGAGCACTAAGGAGATCGGACCTCTTGATTACGGTAAATATTTCTTCAGGGAGATAGATGCCACGGAGGCTTATGTACTTCTGGATCATGATGTGGATTTCGCGATCACACAGGATCAGCTTACGGTTGAACTTGAGGCTGAGAACGATCATAAGCTTGGCAATGTACAGCTCCATAAGACGGGTGACGACGGGACTGCCCTTAACGGAGCAAGGTTCAAGCTTTACAGAAACAGCGATGCCGAGACCCTTGGTGAAATGTGGCAGCTGCTTATCAGGGGCGAGTATGATATAACGCCCGACGGATATTATGAGACAGGCTACACCTATTCCACAGATAACGAGGGGAATAAGGTATATGTCGGAGACGGCTACTTAAGGATCAACGGGCTTCCTACTGGAGGGTACACATTAGAAGAGATAAAGGCTCCCGACGGATATAAGCTTAACGATGGTGAAGAGGCTAACAGGTACAGCTTTAATATTACTTATTCAACACTGAATGCGGTCGTTGAGATCGATGAAGTGGTCAATCCTCAGCTTAAGGGTTCTGTCCGCCTGTTAAAGAAGGATAAGGACACTAAGGAACTGATCCCTGATGGGGCGGCGTTTAAGCTTTACCAGGTGGTTGAGGATGATCCTGAACCCCATGATGTAAGCTCCGATTATCAGAATGTCTCGGCGTATTATAATGCCGATAAGGATGCGTTTGTAACGAGTGAAGGAAAGATCGAGATAATGAATGCCCTGGAGTGGGGCACCTACTACTTCGAGGAGACCGAGGCTCTAGAGGGCTATGTCTTTGATGAAAACAATAAGCCCAGGACGGCGGAGTTTACGGTAGACGCATCAAAAGTGTCACCCACCGTGACTGTTCAGGAGCGTATTGTTGAGAATGAGAAGATCAAGGGGTATGTAAGTCTCAAAAAGGAGTTCTCCGCTGTTGACGAAGATCTTAACAGCCTCGCAGATGCGGATCTGTCCGGAATCCAATTTAAGATCTCAAGGCAGACCGGTGAAAATACCTGGGAAGACTTAAAGGATGCACAGGGACAGACAAGGCTGTTTGAAACCGACAGCGAGGGGAAGATCCCGGCAACGGATATCGGCCCTCTTGAGTATGGCACCTATGTCTTTGAGGAGGTTTCAATCACCGGGACGGCTGCGGAAACAGCCGGCTACGAGCTGAACACCACGCCTTCTGACCCGTTTACGATTGAAAGCGTTAATACGGTTGAGACAGCATACGAGGTTACTTTCTTAAACTATGCTATATCCGGAAGCGCCCATGTGGACAAGACGGATGAGGCAGGTGAAAAGATCCCGGGCATCGACTTTAAGCTCTATCTTCTTAGCGATGAAGAAAATGAGAATGCCGTTGCGTACAAGACGGTCACTTCAACGGAAGACGGAGTAGATTTTACGGATATACCGAAGGGTGATTACTACTTCACAGAGGATGCGCAGACAGCTGAAGCTCTGGGCTATGAAGCGGACGCCACTCACTATTACTTCACGATCAGTGAACAGGGAGAAGAGGCGAAAGTTTATAAGAAGGATGCACAGGGAGAGCTTAAAGAGCTTGAAAACCAGACGATCATAAACACGGAGATCAGACTCGGTAAGATCGCGCTTGAAAAGTATATTGAGACGGAGACCGCTGCGAAGTATGCCGATATCACCCAGGCAAGGTTTGAATTAAGGGAGTGGGATACGGATGAACTCATCTATGATGATGACGAGCTTCTTAAGCATGTGGATGAAAATAAGAGAAGGATCACGGTCGAAGTTGAGAAGGGAAGCTATTACTTTAAGGAAATATCCCCTGTACCCGGCTATGCTATAGTCGGTGACGGCAAGACGAAGAGGATCACGGTAGGTACCGGTAATATCGCGGAATCTGTACGGGTTCCTCTGACTGCGAGCCTGACCAACGATAAGATAAAGATATTCTTCTCAAAGAGGGATCCCGATAATCATAATATTACCGCGCAGGGCGGTATTATGAGACTTTACGGTCCTTATGACAGTGCAAGCGGCTATACGTTAGCGGAATCGGATCTGCTTAAGAGCTGGGATATTTCAGCGGCAGACGTAGAGCTTAGGATCTCGGATGACGCAAGTGATACGGTTGGCTTTACTCAGGGCTTTGTTGCCGGAAAGAGCTATGTTCTTCATGAAGCAAATGCACCGGAGGGTTATTCCGTAACAAGAGATGTTGTGTTTACCGTAAATAACGACGGGTCTGTCAGCCTCTCCGACAATAACACTGCCGGTACTGATGATGAGCCCGGCAATGCGGGTCTTGACGTATATAACAATAAATACCTCATTATAATCATGAAGGATCCGCCTACGGAGATCACGATCTCCAAGAGGAAGATGGCCGATGACGAAGCCAGTCAGGAGCTTATCGGCGACGGGATCGGCGGAGAACTTGCGATACTTAAATATGATGATGCCATAGGTAATGACGTTGCCGGATATCTGAATGGTAAGACCTTAAACGACGACGAGATAAAACCGCTCATCATAGAGTCGTTTGCTATCGACGGCTTAGAGCATACAATTACAAACAAGCTGACGACCGGTACCGATCACAAGTACATCCTCTGGGAGGTATCAGCGCCTGCAGGCTATTATATGGCTGATCCTGTCGTCTTCTATCTGGACGGGAACGGAAAGATCCAGCTCGACGGCACAGGCAGGACCGATCCTCACATCGAAGGACTCGGCAAGACAAAGCTCACCATGTTTGACAGGCCGATCGAATATAAGATCAGCAAGATGCTTGTCGGAACAGGCGAATTTGTGGAAGGAGCTACGCTTAAGATCTATAAGGACAGCGGAGCAGGTACGGGAGACAGGTATGGAAATCCGGTTTATACATTTGTAACGACCGGAAAAGAAGATGTGATCCCCGCAGGCACGCTCATAGCGGGCGCAAGCTATAAGATAGTTGAGTCGGAAGCTCCCGAAGGCTATATTGCATACGGAAACGGAGAGAATATCAACGGGGAGCCTGTTATAGGATCGTTTACTGTGAAGCTCTTTGACTCAGCCATAACACAGACAGATGGAGTTATCGTTCCTCAGGGGACGACGGTATACAACGATATACTGAAGGTCCTTGTCTCCAAACAGACGTTATCGGCGCATGCAGAACTTAAGGGCGCGGAGCTCGAGGTGACAGATGAGAACGGAAACAATATTCTCTATGATGAAGAGTCTGTCGTTTCCGATACAAAGCCGGCGCTTTTGATCGGTGTGGATATTAAGACTCTAAGCAGTGAAAGCCTTGATATCATCGCAAGTACGGTAAGCCCTCAGGGCGTCAGCAGGATCTATGGAGCTAAGCTTGAAAGGGGCAATACCTATACGGTTTGCGAGGTGAAGGTTCCCGGTGGCTATGACACGGCGGAAGATGTAAGCTTCACCGTAGATGCAGCCGGAATTATAAGGCTTAACGGCAGCGAAACCGATCGGCTCACATTGATCGACCCGGAACTCGAGGCAGCCTTTGATAAGCTTTCGCTGGAGGGAGATGATCCTGCCACGGCTCAGAGGCTTGAAGGCGCAAGGCTGCAGCTCGTATATAATGATGAGGTTGTGGCTGAATGGACCAGCGGCGATAAGCCGGTTATCCTTACGGAGGCCCAGGCAGACGAAAACGGCCTGATCCAGGCAGGCTCAGTGACCTACAGGAAGCTCGGCACGGGTGAAAATGATGTGCTTAAGGAAGGCTTTAAGCTTGTAACCGGCGATTATGTACTTCGTGAAAAGGAAGAGCCCGAAGGCTATCATAAGGCAAAGGATGTGCCGTTTAAGCTTGAAAGCGGTGATGTAAGGAGCACCCTTAACAGCCGTATCATCAAGATGACGGACTACAAGACAGGCGAGACTTACCTTGAGGTGAGAAAGGCCTGGATCGTGCCGGAAGATGAGAATGATTTTGAATATCCTTCCGAGATATATATTGATGTCAGGAGAAGCACAACCGGAGGTGAAAGCGAGGATTACGGAACCTATACCGTGAAGAGGGCGGAGCTCAGGGCTAAGGCTAAGACCAACGAGCCCATTCTCCAGCTGACGGGGCTTGAAAAGTATAATGAGGCAGGTAAGACCTATACCTACAGTGCTGCCGAGAGGCTTCCGGAAGATTATACCGGCGAGTATACCTGCACTCAGGGCACTTCCGATACCAGCGGTGTTATTGAGCTTATCAATACCCTGAACCACTGGCCGAACACGGAGCTGAGCGTACTTAAGAGATGGGAACTCTACAGAAGGTTTGAGAATGACGGCAAGGTTGACGGAACGCTTAATACCGATCTTATTGAGGAAGTTACCATTAACTTAAGAAGGACAACGAATGCAGAGCGTGATCCTGAAAACGATGAGATTGTTGCGGTAAAGAAGATTGAAAAGAAAGACTATGATGAATTCGCGGAGTTCGGATTTAAGTTTACCGAAGCAACTCAGGGAAAAGACGAGGGTAAGAAGCTTCCGAAATATGATACGGATACCAGGAAGAAATATGATTACTATGTAACCGAGGAAAGCTCCGAAAACTTTGACAGCAAGGTGACAGAGCCGGCAGCCGGAACGATTTACGATACGATCGTAACGAACACGCCGCATTACACTCCTGTCAATATCAGGGGTGAGAAGAAGTGGAGCATGGTTCCCGCAAATGAGGAAACCAGACTTCCGAGGCTGAGGATAGACCTTTACAGAGACGGCAAGCCGTTTAAGTCCGTCACTACCGGGCCTGAAGAGAACTGGAAGTTTGAGTTCGATAATCTTGACAGGTTAAATACAGTAAAGGATGAAAACGGCAGGTCCCAGTCTACGCTTTATAAGTACAGCCTGAAGGAATTCAATGCCTTAACCGGCAGAGAGATATCCGAAGAGGGCAGGTTTACAGCAGATATTCCGGATATAAGCAATGTGACGGCTGATCTGTTTACAAGTGATGTTGATGTTACCATTACGAATACCTGGAATAACGAGTATATCGATCTTGGAGGCAATAAGTTCTGGGCAGGCAGGTTTATTGATTCCGACGGAATTGAAAGGGATCTGTTCACTGACATGAGAGACAGGCCGACTGTCTACATCGACCTTTATAAGGCAGAGACAGACGAAAGCGGACAGCCTGTCAGAGACGCAGACGGTAAGCTTAAGCTCACACCGGCGACTTATGAGAACGGAGATGCAAGAAGTGCTGTTATCAACTACTACCAGAGCTCCTATATCTTTAAGGGGCTGCCCAAGTACGATATGTCAGGCAGTACTTCGGTTCCCATAACCTATGTTGTTAAGGAACGCCCTGTGGACGGATATATGTCCTCACCCGCTGACGGATATGCTGTAGTCTTTACTGCTGACGGAGTGGCCTATGTGCCTGTTGTGTCATCCGGCACGGCAGCCGTGTCGTCACCGGTTTCAAACGCCAACTTCAGGAATACGCCGACAATGCTCCGTATTTCAAAGATCGATGCTACAACAAGGACTGAGCTTCCGGGAGCCGTACTCAGGCTTATAAGAGTCAGGACAGGCGATGTCATAGAGACCTGGGTTTCCGGGACACAAAGCCACTATATCGAGGCTCTTACAGCCGGAGAAGAGTACAGGCTGGAAGAGGTTTCCGCTCCTGACGGATACTATGCCGCGGATCCGGTTACCTTTACCTTAAACAGCGACGGCGTAACGCAGGCTGTAACAATGGAGGACGATCCCATCATCGGCGACGTAAGGCTTGAGAAACGCGATGCCGACGACAGGACACTGCTTTCGGGTGCGGTATTCGAGCTCCGCAGGCTGAACGGAACGATAGTAAATGTGGTACCTGTGGATGTCGTGAACGGTGTATACACTTATACGGCTTCGGTAACCACCGGCTCGAGGACAAGACTTATAGCTCCCGCAGGCGGGCTTACCGTGACGGATCTTCCTTATGGAACTTACTATTTCACGGAAGTGATCGCGCCGAGGGGATATGAGCTCAACACGAGACCTGAGATCTTCTCAGTCAGCGAAGCCACTGCTTCAAGGCCTGAAGTATTAAGGACGAGCAGGGATTACAGATACAGCTCGGTAACGTTCCTTGACAGGAAGAAGACGGGTTCCGTAGAGCTTTATAAGGCTTCTGGAGACTCAAGTAACTTTGAGGCGAGCCTTGCAGGCGCAGTATTCGGCCTGTATTCGGCAACGCCGAGGAGAACGACGGCAGCAATAGCCTCTTCGATATACGCAGATGCGTTCTATGAGTACGGAACTTATGTGACAGACAGGTACGGACGCATAAGGGTAGACGGACTGCCCTGGGATCGGTACTACTTCATCGAGCTTGAGGCTCCGGACGGGTACGTCACCAATGTTGATATAGACGGAAGCCCGATAGTTTACACATTTGAGGTTAACGCGGATACAGTTGACTATGCTCCCGTACAGGTGGTCAACGGAGGATATTCGATCCTTGACTACAGAGAGGGTATAACGCCTCCTCCGCTGCCGCCGATAACAAGGGTTCCGATCGTGCCGCCTCCAACTCCGATAGTACTTGGCGAGAGGCTGACTCCGACACCTGTTGTGAGAGCCGCGACACCTGTTCCCACGAGAACGGCAACACCTGTTCCTACACAGGCTGGCGTGCTCGGCGAGAGACGAGTCAAGAACGAGAGTCCTATACAGGGCGTGCTCGGCGTAAGGAGTGCTCCGGAACAGGGTGTGCTTGGCGAGAGAGTAGGGCCTGCGACAGGCGACGCTGCCAACATAGCGCTCTGGCTCATAATCCTCTTAGCAAGCATAGGCGCGATAATAGCAGTTTTCGTACAGAGCTCGAAGAGGAAAAAAGCTAAATAAATCAAATCTTATGATCAGACAGTAAAACATCGGCCGGGTCCGGTAAAGCGGAGCCGGCCGATTTATGTAAACCAGAAAACATCTTTTTATCATTGGCAGCCATATTCTACGGATTTTTATGCTTGAATTTGACTGCGCTTTGTGCTAAACTACATTTTGTCTGTGATCCGAGTCATGGATCGTTTATTTTTTAAAGAAAAGCCTGAATGGACAAGGGTTTCTATCGTTCAGCTTTATATTCGGAGGATTTAAGATGGGAGTTTTAAGAGTTATTCTTACAATAGTTTTTATTCTGGTCTGTATAGTGCTTTCCGCGATCGTTCTGATGCAGGAAGGAAAGTCTGCAGGACTTGGCGCCATTTCGGGAATGGCTGAGAGCTACTGGGGGAAGAACAAGGGACGTTCCATGGAGGGGATGCTTGTAAAGTATACGAAGTGGCTGGCCGTGGCGTTCATGCTTCTTGCGGTGATACTGAACCTTAAGAATTTTTAGGGATTTTTATTATCAGGTATTTGAAGGCACTCTTGAGACTTGCTTGAGAGTGCTTATTTTTTATCAAAGCGTTTAGGAGCAGTATGTTTGATGTAAGGAAAAAGACAATATTGAAGCTTTTGTCGGAGAAGTCCTATTCTCCGATGAGGGAAAAGGAGCTTGCGATCTTTCTGCAGGCAAAGAGGGAGGAACGGGACGAGCTTAAGGCTGTGCTGGATTCCCTGCTCGCCGAGGGCACGGTCGAGATAACGAAGAGGGGAAGGTATCAGCTTGCCGGGGACAGGACAATTGTCGGAACCTACAGGGCGAACTCGCGGGGCTTTGGGTTTATTGAGACCGAGGGCGGGAAAGAGGACTTTTTTGTAGGAGGGGACGATTCCCTTAACGCTTTTGACGGTGATATCGTGGAGGCGGAGATTTCCGGAGAGAAGACCGGCAGACGCAGGGAAGCAGTCGTTACTAAGGTCTTGAAAAGAGCCCTTAAGACAGTGGTGGGAACCTTCGACAAATCCTCAAACAGGTACGGATTTGTGATTGCCGACAATGACAGGATAAACCGGGACATCTTCGTGCCCCTGGAGCGCTCCATGGGTGCAGGGGACGGGCAGAAGGTCGTCTGCGAGATAATTGACTACGGTTCCGAACGTAAATCCCCGGACGGAAAGATAATCGAGATTCTGGGTTCCCCGGACGATCCGGGGGTGGATATACTGTCCGTGATAAAAAGCTATGATCTTCCGACCGATTTTCCCGATAAGGTGAAAAAACAGGCAGACAGAGTGCCGGATACGGTATCAGAGGCGGACATGCTCGGAAGACGGGACCTGCGGGAAAAACTGATGGTGACTATAGACAGCGAGGATGCGAAGGATCTGGACGATGCAGTGAGCCTCGAGACAGATGAAAGCGGCAATTATATTCTCGGGGTACATATAGCGGATGTCGCAAATTATGTCCAGGAGCATTCCGCCCTTGATAAGGAGGCTCTTAAGAGGGGAACCAGCGTCTACCTTGCGGACAGGGTCATTCCCATGCTTCCGGTGAGGCTTTCAAACGGGATATGCTCGTTAAACGAAAATGTCGACAGGCTGACGTTAAGCTGTATAATGACTATAGACAGAAGCGGAGAGGTTATTGACCATGAGATAGTTGAAAGCGTGATAAGGACTAACCGCAGGATGACCTATACCGCTGTGGATAAAATCCTTTCAGGCAGGGAGAGTTATGAGGCTTTAAAGGCGGAACCTGAAACCGGGACGCCGCAGGACGGTTGCGGGCACTTGCCCGGTAAGAAAGATGAGGAGCTGTCAGAGCTTTTTAATGAGTATGGTGAGCTTGTTCCGATGTTTCTTAAGATGGGTGAGCTTGC
>JAIKXO010000126.1 GCA_024684065.1 Lachnospiraceae bacterium | reverse complement strand
CTTGATCGCCATTTGCCTGAAGCGGGATTTGAAGAAAAAATCAGAAACAAACAGGGCTATGTATTAACTGAAGACGATAAGGTGATCGGAGTGCTCAGGTATAATCTTTTCTGGGATAATACACCGTTTTGCACAATGCTTTTTATAGGTTCTGATCACCGCAAAAAGGGATACGGAAAACGGCTGATGGAGCACTGGGAACAGGACATGAAATCCCAGGGATATGGAATGCTGATGACATCGACGCAGGTAGATGAGAATGCTCAGCATTTCTATCGTAAACTTGGATATAAGGATTGCGGTGGATTTGTAGTTGATGTTCCGGGATATGAGCAACCGATGGAAATGTTTATGATAAAGGCAGTATAGTTTCTTTAATAAACAAATGATAGAAAAACTTGTTTGCACTGATTGTACAAACAAGGCTTAGATTTGAAAAGAGACTTTAACTTTCAGTTTTATAGATCCCCAAAACAAGATCACGCACCTTTCTGTGATCCATAGAGAAGAAAGAGGATGAATAGTAAGAGATATGGCGCGGCCGGAATTTGAAAGTATCAAGGATTATGATGATTTTTGTAAGTACTATTGGTATCGGGAAGAGCTGATCAGAATATGCAAGGCTCACGGCCTTAAGTGCAGTGGAAGTAAAATAGAATTAAATGCGGTTATAAAGTCGTATTTTTCCGGTGAAAGGATTTTACCGGAGAAGAAAAAAGAAAAACAGGCCAAAGCATATTTGAAAGAGCTGACTCTTAAGACCGGACTTATCGAGTGTGGCTTCACGTTTGGCAACAGATTTCGGGAGTTCTTTTCCGATCAGACTGGGATTAAACCATTCAGATTCAACGTCGATATGGTTGAAACCGTAAAGATGGTAAAGATTACCGGCGACGAGAGTTTTACTCTTGGGGATTTGCTCGACATTTACTATGGGAAAAAGACTTACGCTCAATATGACAGATCGGCACTTCAATGGAATAAATTCGTAAAAGATTTCTGTAAGGACGAGGCGACAAAGATCTACAGCAAACGTTTAAAGGCAGCGGCTGCTCTTTGGAAGATCGTCAGAGAGTCTGATATGAAGAAGGAATATTCACATGAGCTTTTCGAAGAATACAAAGACAGAATAGATACATAGAAGAGGATGAGAGTGCATATGAATTCAAGGGAATATTTAAATATACTTCATATTGCTGAACGATTGAAGGATACTTCTCGTCACTGTACTACCAGTAAAAGAAGAGTTGAAAGTGTAGCAGAGCACAGCTGGAGAGTTTCGCTTATGGCGCTGCTCTTAAGAAATGAGTTTCCTGATATAGATACCAATAGAGTTGTCAGTATGTGCCTTGTTCATGATCTGGGAGAATGTTTTACCGGAGATATCCCGACCTTTAATAAAACAGATTCTGACAGGGTCACCGAAGATTCTTTGCTTTATGAATGGGTTGATACCCTTCCGCGGGAGGTATCGGATGATCTGAAAGCACTGTATAAAGAAATGGATTCACAGGAAACTGCTGAAGCCAAGTTATATAAGGCTCTTGATAAACTCGAAGCGCTTATACAGCACAATGAGGCACCGCTTGATACCTGGGCAGAGAATGAGTATGAACTTAACAAAACATATGCATTTGACACGGTTGCTTTTTCCGGCTGGCTGACAGATCTTAGGAATGAAATACTGAACGATACTCTTGCAAAAATAGATTCTGAGAAAACGGATGTCCGGGTCCTGCTTGATAATCTGGACAAATTGCATACGACGGATATGGGGGCGGAAAGGATAAAAAATAACCTTGGCCTTGGCAATGAGGATGAGGTTTTGCGGTGCCGGGAAATCATTATGAATGAGAGCGCAGATATTGTTCGGCAGGGTAAAAACTGGTATGTCACCTCCGGCGGATGCGAAATCACCATAAATGCAAAAAGTTACACAATTATTACTGCGCATAAAATCAATCAGGCTGAAGGATATAGGATTCCTCCTGCAGCTTATTCCAAATAAGATTAGCTCTACTTTCCGTAGGTACCGCTATCAGAAAAACTGATCTACAATCTGTGAATGAGGGGGCGATATCAATGGAAAGAGGAGAGAACGGATATGAACCAATATGTTACAGGCGCAGTTATTAAGGAACTGCGGGAAAAGAACAAAATGACGCAGCGTGAGCTCGCGGAAAAGCTGGGAGTGAGTGATAAAAGCGTCTCGAAATGGGAAAATTCAAGAGGCCTTCCGGATATTACTCTGTTGGAGCCTATAGCTGAGGCATTTAAGATTTCAGTGACGGAGCTGATATCGGGCAATACCATTCATAATGAGAACGTATCCGCAAATATGCTGCGGTCGAAATTCTATGTCTGTCCGGCCTGCGGTAATGTGATACACAGCATGGGCGAAGCAGCTATCCATTGTCACGGCATTCAGCTTATTCCCTTAGAGGCAGAGCCTTCGGATGAGCGACACATGATCTTTATCGAGCGTGTTGAGGATGAGTACTATGTGCGGATCGACCATGGCATGACGAAGGAGCATTATATTTCATTTGTGGCAGCGGCTTCATCTGATGATATGCAGATGGTGAAGCTGTATCCGGAGGGGAATGCTGAAGCAAGGTTTAAGATCAGGGGAGTCAGAAGGATCTTCTTTTACTGTAATCGGGATGGCCTGTTCTCGATCGATCCGGTAAAGGGCATTGATGATAAGGAAAGCGGATATGATGATTCACCGGAAAGAATGGAACTGGAAAAGGCGGCGGATATGCTGTTTGGAGGGGGTGTCTCGGGATATGCAGATAAAGATAATCCCGACCGTAGGTCTCGAGCCGATCATCGAAGTCAGGACTCCGGAGCTTAAGGCTATGGCAAAGGATATTATGAAAGCCGGAAATTATAGGGATTTTCTTGAGGAACTGTCTTAGTTTACAGGGCAGAAAGCAAGAGCTGCAGATGCAAAAAAAGCATCTGCAGCTCTCTTTATAAAACATGAAGTTGACAAAATCGACACCGGTGTCTAAAATAATAATCGACACTAATGTCGAAAATGAAGGGAGGTTAATAATGGCTACGAAGAGAGAGAGAACCAGAGAATCAATCATTGATGCCTCCCGTGCGCTTTTTGCGGATAAAGGCTTTAAGCAGGTGACGATGAAAGATGTATGTGAGATCACGGGCATGAGCCGGGGAGGATTGTACAGTCATTTTTCGGGCACGGATAAACTGTTCGAGGCTGTCCTTGAAAAGGTAACGGAAAACAGTGCAATGGATTTTCAGACAGAGATCCAAGGAGGTACTTCTGCCGTGAAAATTTTGGAAAGGGCATTGGCCGATATGGAAGAAGAAATGAATCATCCCGAAGATTCACTCAGTATTGCATTATTTGAGTATGCTGAAACGGTGAATACCGATGTTATGGAGCGGCTTAGCCGAAATGCGGAAGAGAAATGGAAAAATCTTATTCGATATGGGGTAAAGCGCGGAGAATTTCAGGATGTAAATGTTGGCGAGATCGTAGGTGTGATCCTGTATTCCTATCAAGGTATTCGAATGTGGAGCAGGATAATACCAATGAAACCTAAGACGATCCGTTCCGTTACCGATCACATCAGAAAGCAGCTGACAGGAGGGCAGAAATGATAACACTTAAAAGACCGGTCAAAGAATATGAGTCAAAGGCGGCTGCCTTTAAGCAGGAGTTTATCGAAAAAGGAGAGACAACGATAAACGGAAGTGAACTCTTGGATCAGATGTACTCATATGATGAGTGGCTTACATCTGTAACAAATAATAGTTCACATGATACAGTAAACCCGTCATGGGTAGTTACAGACACATTCTTTGCATTTGATGAAAATGACAGTATCATCGGGATCATTGATCTTCGACATGAGTTAAATGATTTTCTTAAAGATTTCGGGAACACCGGTTACAGCGTGAGGCCATCGCAACGTCGGAAAGGGTATGCGACTGAAATGCTGGGTCTTATTCTGGAACGGGCCCGTCAAATAGGAATGGATAAACTTCAACTCTCGGTAGAACGTTCAAATGAAGCGTCCATAAAGACAATAACGAAAAACGGCGGGAAGTATGAGAGAAGCTTTACCTTTGAAGGCGAAAAAGCGGATGTATATATGATCAATTTAGTTTAATTTAAAATCCCAAAATATATTTAAGGGTATTCATTCGTGTGCGGCATTCGTTTACAGCTCGTTTACAGGGCTCGTTTACAGGCTCGTTTACAGGAAAAAGTTTTACGGATATAATAAACATGACATACAGTTGTCGTGTTATCTTTGCTATGATATGTGCGGAGTGTGTGAGGGAGGTGTTCCCCGGGAATGAAGATAGACAGGCTGATCGGGATATTGTCAATCTTACTGCAGGAAGAAAAGACAACGGCTCCCGAACTGGCAGAAAAGTTCGAGGTGTCCCGCAGGACGATAAACCGGGATGTTGAAGATCTGTGCAAGGCGGGTATTCCCATAAGAACAGCGCAGGGAACCGGCGGCGGTATCAGCATTATGGACGGGTACCGGATGGACAGGACAATTCTGACATCAAAGGATATGCAGATGATCCTTGCCGGGCTTCGGAGTCTGGACAGCGTGAGCGGAAGCAGTTATTACGGTCAGCTTATGGAGAAGATACAGGCGGGATCCTCTGAGTTTATCACCGGAAGGGATTCCATTTTGATCGATCTGTCATCATGGTATCGGGAATCGCTGGCTCCGAAGATTGAGACTATACAGGATGCGATCGGGTTAAAGAAGAAAATCAGGTTCAGGTATTATTCCCCAAGTGGTGATAAGGAAAGGGAAATAGAGCCTTATTATCTGATCTTCAAATGGACAAGCTGGTATGTTTACGGCTATTGCCTTTTGAGGAAAGATTTCAGGCTGTTTAAGCTGAACCGGATGGATAATATCACTCATGCAGCGTCCTATGAGGGAAATCGTGAAGTTCCGATGCCGGATCTGTCAAACAAAAATGTCTTTCCTGCAAAAGACAGGGTGAAGGCAATTTTTGAACCTTCAATGAAATGGCAGCTCGTTGAAGAGTATGGCGTAGATTCCTTTACGGAAATGGATGATGGAAACCTGCTGTTTGAACATGAATATGCTGATGATGAAGGACTGCTTGCCTGGATGCTTTCATGCAGGGATAAAGTGACTGTACTGGAACCGAAGAGGATCAGGGAAAAGCTTTACCATATCACCTCTGAAATAGTAAAAAGGTACGAGGAGAATGAAAATGAAAAACAAAGCGTTGGTCGTGATAGACCTTCAGAATGACATTACAAAGAACTACAAAACAATCATAGGGCAGGTAAATGCGGCAATCGATTGGGCAGTGGCAAATGAAATGCATATAATCTATATCAAGCACTACAATCTGTCCGAAAAGACAAGAACCTTTAAGCCGGATACAAAAGGTGCTGAACTGGTTCCTGAGCTTAAGGTGGTGTCCGATAATATCTTTGTGAAGACAAAGTCAAATGCGCTTACAAGTGAGGATTTTGCCGATTTTATAAAAATGAACAGGATAAATGAGTTCTTTGTTGCCGGCGCGGATGCCACAGCCTGCGTAAAGTCCACATGCTTTAATATGACTAAGGCAGGATATAAAGTTCATGTGATAGATGATTGTGTCACAAGCTATGATCTGAAAAAAATAGATGAAATGTTTGCCTACTATGCCGGCAAAGGCTGTGAGGTCAAAAAACTTAAGGATTACTTCTTACCATTAAAACTCTAAGGTTTTATGAAAAGAAGGACTACTGAAACCGGCATCCGTTAACGAATGGAGAGATGATTATGAGATTAGATGGTTTTGGGATATTAGTAGAAGATGTGGCAAAGATGATTCGCTTTTACGGGGATGTGATCGGTTCATGGAATAAGCCCTTTGAAGAGAAGGATGCGAGGAGGTAAAGTGCAGTGGCATTTGATTTCAAGAAAGAGTATAAAGAGTTTTACATGCCCAAAAATAAACCCGGTATCGTGACAGTACCGAGCATGAATTATATCGCTGTCCGTGGAGAGGGGGA
>JAIKXO010000123.1 GCA_024684065.1 Lachnospiraceae bacterium | reverse complement strand
AATTCATTACACTGGGCTCGTTCGGCAGCCTTAAGCACTTCCTCTTTCGTGGCATCCGGCTTACCGATGAGGATATTCTCATACAAACTTGTATTAAACAGAAACTGTTCCTGCGAAACAAACGCCACCTGATCGTTTAATACCTCTAGCGACATATCCGTGATATCCTGCCCGCCAATCGTTATGCTGCCCGAATCAATATCGTAGTAATGTACCAAAAGCCTGGCAAGTGTTGATTTTCCGCTTCCCGATTCACCTACAAGAGCCGTCGTCTCCCCCTGCCTGAATGAAAGGTTCACGCCATGAAGGACTTCCGTATCCTCATAAGCAAAGCGGACATTCTTAAATTCAACATCAAGATTATCACCCTTGAACCCGGATGTGCCTTGCTTAAGCGGCGGATGATCCATCATTTTCTCAAGTTCCGCGATCTTGTAGTTAAGTTGGGGAAATTTCCCCGCAAAGTTGAGAGCCTTTAAGACTGAAGGACCCACTGCAAATGACATGCAGCAAACAAGAACCATCTTATCCAGCGTAACCGTCCCGCCAAGCACCATCATGGAGCCGAAAGGAAGCATCAGCAGAACGAGGCAAGGCAGTATGCTTGTGTATATTGCCATCCACGGCCAGCATACCTTGTACCAGTCGATCGTAAAATCACGGTAGCTTCTGACAACCTCACCAAAACGTTTATAAGAATCCCCGTCCTTATTGAAAACCTTTACGACCTCCATGCCGTTCACATATTCAATGATCGTATTGTTCATCTTCGCGGCGGATTCATAATAAGCATTCATCTTCTCCATTCCGGATTTCATCATCATGCCCATAGCGAACATGCCCATCGCAAGAGGAACCAACGATAGCAGCCCCAATCTCCAGCTGAATACAAACATCAATACGATGATGATCGCAGGAATAGCAGTATTGGCTATTCCTTCGGGGATCGCATGTGCAAGCAGAAGTTCAACCTGATCGATATCGTCGGTGAAAACCTTTTTGATCCGTCCCGTTCCCAGTCTCTGTATGTTCCCCAGCGGCTGTTTTTCAAGCTTTCCCTGCAGAGATATTCTTATGTTCTTTAATGTGTTGTATGCACTTATATGCGAGAAAGTAAGCCCCTGCACATAAGCAAATGAATAGACGATCTCACATATAGCAACAGCCGCGACTCTTATCCATACATAAGAAGCGTCTATATGCTCCCCGCGTGTAAGGGGAGCTATTATCTGATACAGGAAAAAGTAAGGTGTCACATTCGCCACGATGCCAAGTGACATCAAAATAGCCGCCCACACGGTATACTTCCTGTATTCCCCGATATACGGAGCTACCTTTTTGAACATTGTCTCGTCCTCCTCTGATGCGGTTAGTTATTGCTAACCCATGTTTATATTTTAAACCGTCTTTCGACGGCATGATTACAGAAATATTATTTCAATCCTATTGCTCCGGTCCAGTCAAAGAATCGGCATAAGACCTTACAATGTTCCCCGATTTCCTTCCATGTCATTTTATGCACAAACGGCTCATAAATTGACGTCCAAAATGAAGTACAAAGTACATGCATCTCGGCTTTTGAAATATCAACGCTTGCTAATCCTCTTTTTTTTGCTTCGGTATAGTATTGCATATATGCATTTGTCATTCGAAGCGCAAAATCATGGCCATAGTTTTCATAAGCGGTTCCGGCTGATTTCTCCAAAAGCAGGACAAAGTCACTCCTCAACTTCCAAAGTGTCTTAAACAGGTCAAGAGTATATTCCTCATCCATGATCCAGGTATTGCGCACTTCTTCATCTGTCATCCCGGAAAAATCCATATCCGTTCTAACATTCACAAAACTATCCAGTGTATCGGCGGTATCCTTTACGACTGCCTGAAAAAGTTCCTCTTTGCCCTTGTATCTCTTATAAACAGCACCGGTAGTCACACCCGCATTATCGCAGATCGTTTTTAAATCAGCCCTTAAAAAGCCATGCTCTGTAAATTCCTTACGGGCGCTATCCAGTAATCTTGGATCTATACTTGTATCGCGTACAGACATATAAACCCCTCGCTCCATCGCTGATAATTGCATTACCGATAATATATTTATCATATCATTTGATAAATGTCAACAGAGTTGTCCCAATATGTTTATACTGTTTTTTTAATCTTGTCAGGAACGATCCAGCAATCGCATATATCTCCGCCTGTAGCCAATGTATATTCTCTTATATGCTTTCCGCGACTATATCTGCCAGCTTGCAGCTTCCTGTCTGAGTTTTATGAAACTGCTGTATTTTTCGTTTGTATCATACAGCTCATCGTGAGTGCCGCAGCTTATCCCGCCGTTGTCAAGCACGACGATCTTATCGGCATTTCTGATGGTCTTAAGTCTGTGAGCGATCATGATAACGGTTTTATTCTCTGTCAGAGCTTCAAAAGCTGCTGTAAGTTTATCCTCATTTTCGGGATCCACATTGGCTGTTGCCTCGTCAAGGATAATGATGGGTGCATCCTTAAGGATCGCTCTTGCAATGGATATCCTCTGCCTCTCACCGCCCGAAAGGGTTGCTCCGCCTTCGCCGATAACCGTGGAATAGCCGTCCGGAAGCGACATGATAAAATCATGACAGCACGCCTTTTTCGCGGCAGCCACTACATCGTCATGGCCTGCCTCACTCATTCCAAACTTGATGTTATTCTCGATCGTATCCGCAAAAAGGTAGACATTCTGGAATACCACACTGATCTGTGACATCAGGCTTTCCAGCGTATAGTCTTTCACATTCCTGCCGCCTATGGAAATACTGCCTGTATCCACATCCCAGAACCTGGCGATAAGCATGGCCAGCGTGGTTTTGCCGGCGCCCGAAGATCCCACAAATGCCGTCATTGTATTTTCAGGTATCTCAAGGCTTACATCGTTTAATATCCTGTTATCGTCATAGGAGAAAGATACATGGTCTATCGATATCCC
>JAIKXO010000101.1 GCA_024684065.1 Lachnospiraceae bacterium | reverse complement strand
CTCAAGATTTCCATCGGCGATGATATCGCCGGTAACAGACATCCCTTCAATAACAACGCCAGTTTCTTTACCGGTCTTTACCCCAGTGGTATTTATCGGAGAAGGCCTGTAGGAGTTTTCTTTGAATACCGGCTCTACCGGTTTTCTGTCCTGTTCGAAAGCTTTCGGCGGTTCAGGCTGAGGCTGGGAAGGAGTCTGTGCATAAGCCGGCTGGGAAGGAGTCTGCGCATAAGCCGGCTGCGGATGCTCTGCTTCATGCTGCGGCATTGAATATTGCGGCGCAGAATACTGTTCGGATCTTTGCACCGGTGCCTGAGCCTCATGCATAAAGGCCTCAGGATTATACTCGGGAACCATAGACGGATTGCCGGCGGGAGCCTTTACGGGCTCAGTTGCCTGAGCAGGCTGTGTAAGCGGCACGGCGGGATCTGCAGTCGAATTCCACGTATACGGATCGCCAGACGGTTCATCCCTGATTACCGGAACAGGCTGGGAGTCTCTTTCGTCCATAACCTGTGAAGGTTCATCAGACGGGGATGGTATCACATCTATCTTCAGTGCCTCCTGCTCGGAAGCGGCACCCGCTGAAGCCGTATATGAGTCCGTCTCCGGGCTTGTAAAGCTGTCAACCTGATTCAGAAGATTCGCTATATCATCATCCTGGCCGGCAAACTTATCGCTGTCATGCGCCATAGCATCATTCATTAAAGGATCCATGCCTTTTGAACCCATATTCTCATCCGGCATAAGCTCATTTACAGCCTGTGAAAGATCTTCCTTGAAATCCTTAAAAAAACTCATTAGTTTATCTACCTCCAAAAACTTATCTTAAATACAGGAAAAAAAATTATTTAAAATGAAATACAGGTGTCGTAGACGGAACAGACGGGTCTATCGGGAGGATCAGATATCCCCTTGCAGCAAGTCCTTCTATTATCTCCGGAAGAGCTTCCACGGTAGACTTCTTCTCCGGTGTATCATGCATAAGTATCATCACATCGTTTTTCCCGTTGCAGCCCGAAAGAGCATTTGAAACAAGAACATCCTTCGGCCTTGGTTTCTTTACCGCGTCACCTACATAGGAATTCCAGTCATAATAAGCTATGCCGAGATTATTCAGGATATTGATAAAAGAATCAGTCCCGTGAGGAGCTACCGAATTATTACTGCCGCCCGGAAACCTGTAAACCACCGGAACGACTCCCGTTATGGAAGCAATATAAGACTGGTTCGCCTGAAGATCGGCAAGGAAAGCCTCGTCATCCCTGTATACCGACTTGTACTCGTGCGTCGAGGAATGAAGACCTATGGTATGCCCTTCGTTCACTATTCTCTGATATCTTAACATATTGTCCGCGCCCTGCTTATTGTTGACGAAGAAGGTCGCCTTCACACCGTACATATTAAGGATATCAAGGATCCTGTCGGTATTTACGCTCGGACCGTCATCAATGGTGATATATGCCCTCTTTATAACGGGTATTTCCGCCATGGTCAATGCTCCGGCCACACCCGTGATGTTCAGATCGGAAGCGGATTCCGTATTTTCGACATGCTCTATCTCCTGAACCCTTGCCTCAGAGAGCAGGATATCCTCACTGGAAGAAACATCATATTTTACAGTTGACGTGAAAAGCGGCAGGAGGATGAAAATTATTCCCAGAAGCCTTATCCTGTTTCGTAATTTCCTCATTTTGTTACCTTATCTTTCTTTATCTTTATCTTTCCTTATCTTTATCTATATCTATCTATATCTATCCTTATCTTTACTTATCGGACAGTGTATGTACTATATCAGTCTGACTGCAATTTCATCCTAAAGTATAATAACACACTATCTCATGTTTTAAAAATGTTTTTATAATATAACAACGTTATCTCAAAAGTTCGCTGAACATATGCTTTATCCGCCCTTAAGATCCGCTCCGGGGATCCGGGGAACGGCAAGCGCTTTCCACACTCAGTGTTTTTCCTGGGTCTCCCTTATTTCGTAGTTCTTCTCATAGCCTTTATCCGAAAGCTTATCCTCCGCGATCTCCGGGGCCTCGCCCTCATACTTTGAAAGCGCATAAAACGCGATCACCGCACAGACAATAAACGGCATTCCCGAAATGATCCCTGTCACGGACGGACCGATAAACGGATTCCCTCCGTCCTTTGTAAAATAAATCCCGAAAGACGCAAAGCCATTTAACGCCCCATGCGCAAATACCGGCGCAAAAACACTGCCGGTCCTTACGAAAAGGTATGAAAAAAGGATTCCTATGACCAGGCAGAATGCACACATCGCAAAGATCCCTGCTACCGGGTATCCGGAATACGAAAGCCCGTAATTATGCCCCATTATAATAAGGGGCATATGCCAGATCCCCCATATTAACCCGGATAATAAAAGCGATCTCTTTAGTCCGAGCATTCCCTTAAGTTTTGGAAAAAGATAAGCCCTGAAGCCCCATTCTTCTCCGAAGCAGGTTAAGATATTCAATACCGGGGCAAGGAAAAAACCCGCAAGTGAACTGCTTAAGACCATGTTTCTCGCAACCTCGGGAGCATACTCCGCCCCCTGTCTCTTAAGCACCCCAACATAATACTCCATGTCAATGGAAAAATTATCCTTATAGATGAGAAAGTAAAGAAGTACTCCTAAGATCGTGAGTATATCCGGAAGAAACCAGGCCGCCAGATAATACCTGCGTTTTCCCTTCCTGAACTTCGGATTAAAAAAGGAATCCTTAAATCCCTCTTTTGTGATAATTCTCGCGGCCAGAGCACAGATCGCCGGTATAAACATAACGGGAGCAACATTTAGGGCAGCTATGGACCTTACCTGCCTCCACTGCGGAAAAAGAATGCCGAATTCATACAGATATGTAAAGACAAACGTCAGTATCAGAAAGATCGTCAACCTTTTTTTTGTCTGAATGCTTTGTTGTTCATCCCCCATTTTCGTCCTCCAGGGATTTTTTCGCACAGAAAAGAACGAAAACTGCTACCGCAGCCTTCGTTCTTTCCGGCTTTAGCTTATGCGAATAAGTCGATAGGCTGAATGCCGATGGATTGTGTGTACTGATCGGAATCTGCCTCCGTGTCCTGTGGGGTCTTCAATGTGTCTGTGGCATCAAAGTCTTCCATGGGCTTTAAAACTCTGGCGGCATTCATCCGGCTCATCTGCATCTGCATATCCATTATTCCGGCAAAATCAGCTGTTTCTCCACGCTTTAAAGGATTCACGTTCTGCTGCTGTTCATCCGTAAGTGCAGAAAAGTCAGTCTTTGAAGTGAGGAGATCGTCCCCAATTCCTTTTACCTTGTTCATGCTTGCACGATCAAGAGAATTGGTATTATACACATACGGCTGAAAGTAGCTTGAACCAACAGCGCCTACTTGCATAGTAATCTCCTTTCCGTCTTGCGCTCGCACAACGCAAAACACTTTTTCTAGCATCTCTTAAGATACTAAAATATTTTACCGCAAAAAAACTGCCCCGTCAATGCGCCGATTTGGCATTAGTAATTACTATTCAAACATGGATCCTCTGCTCAAGATAATCCCTGTCTCTCGAAAAAAACATCGCTGTCTCAGCTGTTATACGCTTTGCTGTATAAAGCTCAAATAAAGAATCATCCATCGTAGTCATTCCAAGGCGGTGATCAGCCTGCATTATAGCGGTTATCTGGCCGAATCTCCCCTCCTTTAACAGATTCTTTACCGCCTGGTTAAGAAGAAGGAACTCAAAGGCGGCCGCCCTTCCGCCCTCAGTTAACGGTACCAGGCTCTGGCATAAAATACCGCACAACGATCCCGACAGCCTTTCCTTTATATTTCCCTGCCTTCCCGCTTCGAAAAAATCCAGGATCCTTTTTATGGCGGAAATTGAATCGGGGATCCTCATGGAAGAAATCACCAGATTTCCGGATTCCGCCGCAAGTATCGCTTCTTCAGCGGTTTCCTTATCTTCAAGCTCCGATATCATGATGATATCGGCATCCTCTCTTATGGCAGCCCGGATCCCTTCCCTGTATGAAGGAGTATCCTCTGCAAGCCTTCTTAAATCTATCACCGATCTGTCATTTTTAAATGAAAATTCAATATTTTCTTCAATACCCACAACATGGCGTTCAAGAGTGCTGTTTATCTCGTT
Organism: Lachnospiraceae bacterium; assembly: GCA_024684065.1. Next base: position 13,091 of record JAIKXO010000101.1, on the reverse strand, counting down.
CAGCATGGCGGCAACGGTGGTAGACCTGCCGCTTCCCGCCCTTCCGCCGACTATGATCAGTCCCGAAGGCTCCTTAAGAAGTTCCTTTACGGACTCTGGTGCCCTCAGATCATATAAAAGCGGAGCTTTTTCCGGAAATATCCTTATCGCCGAAGCAAGTGTGCCGTTTTTTTTGTATATACTTATTCTGAAGTTTCCCAAACCTTCCACGGGATACACAACGGTCAGTTCTCCCCTCTCCTTAAGCTTTAATGCCATTTCTCCCGTCAGGAAAAGCGCGAGAAGGCCTTCCATATCTTCAGGTCCGAAGATAATCTCATCTGACTTTTTTAGCCTTCCGTCCACTCTTAATGATACCGGGCATCCAATGGAAAGATGAATATCCGATGCGCCCTCGCTTGCTGCCATTTTTAAAACGGCATTAAAATCCTGCATACAACCCGTGACCTTATTTTTCTAGGCAGCCTGTCTGCACCGATTTACTGAGTAAATCGCGTGCTCAGGCACGAAATCTGGTTCGTGCCGAATAAATTCGATCTGTCCCTAAGACCGGATCATTTCCACACAGACTGCTACGTTCTTACCCCTGCCATCTGATGATACCGCTGTTTTGCATTATTTGCAACAAGCCGCCTGATCCAGAGCCATAATTTCAGCCTTGCAAAAATATCTCTTTACTGTATAATCTTATCATTGTTAAGGACTTGAAAACACTATACATATGAAATGATTCGGTCTGTAAATCAGACCGAATCGGCACGAACTGAAGTTCGTGCCTAAGCGCACGATTTGCTTTGCAAATCGGTGCAGGAAAGGAGTTTCTATGATCTCGGCAAATAACGTAACCTACAGGGTAGGAAAAAAGGCACTGTTTGAGGATGTCAATATCAAATTTACGGAAGGAAACTGCTATGGAGTCATCGGCGCAAACGGAGCCGGCAAGTCCACTTTCTTAAAGATCCTTTCCGGGGAGCTCGATACCACGAGCGGAGATATAGCCATAACCCCGGGCCAGCGTATTTCCGTCCTTGAACAGGATCATTTCAAATATGACGACTATACCGTGCTCGATACTGTGATTCTTGGGAACGAGCGTCTTTATGAGATCATGAAAGAAAAAGACGAAATATATGCCAAAGAAGACTTTACCGATGAGGACGGGATACGTGCCAGCGAACTTGAGGCGGAATTTGCGGAGATGGACGGATGGGAGGCCGAAAGCAACGCGGAAAACCTTTTAAACGGCCTCGGGATAGAGACAGAACTCCATCACAGCATGATGCGAGACTTAAAAGGTTCGGAAAAGGTCAAGGTGCTTCTTGCCAAGGCCCTCTTTGGCAATCCCGACATACTGCTTCTAGACGAGCCCACAAACCACCTCGACATGGATGCCATTGCCTGGCTTGAGGAATTTCTGATAAATTTCGAAAATACCGTGATAGTAGTGAGCCATGACAGATATTTTTTAAACAAGGTCTGCACGCATACCGCGGATATCGACTACGGAAAGATCCAGCTATACGCCGGAAACTATGATTTCTGGTACGAATCCAGCACTCTCCTCATCAGGCAGATGAAGGAGGCCAATAAGAAGAAGGAAGAAAAGATAAAGGAACTGCAGGAATTCATTTCCAGATTCTCGGCGAACGCCTCCAAATCCAAGCAGGCCACCTCAAGAAAGCGTGCTCTCGAAAAGATCGAGCTCGAAGAGATCAAGCCCTCAAGCCGTAAATATCCGTATGTGGATTTCAGGCCCGACAGGGAGATCGGAAACGAGGTCCTTACCGTTGAAGGGATCACCAAAACAATAGACGGGGTAAAGATCCTTGATAATATCTCCTTCATACTGAGGCGTAACGACAAGGTTGCTTTCGTCGGAGGCAACGAGCTTGCAAAGACTACTCTTTTCCGGATCCTTATGGATGAGATAGAACCGGATTCAGGCACATATAAATGGGGAGTCACCACTTCACAGGCGTATTTCCCGAAGGATTCCTCCAAAGAGTTTTCCTCCGACCTTACTATATCCGACTGGCTTATGGGTTATTCACCCGTCAAGGATATCACCTATGTAAGAGGCTTCCTTGGGCGTATGCTGTTCCCGGGCGAGGACGGCGTAAAGAAGTTAAACGTCCTTTCAGGAGGCGAAAGGGTCAGGTGCCTCTTATCCAAAATGATGATATCCGGCGCCAATATCCTCATACTTGACGAACCTACAAACCATCTCGACATGGAGAGCATAACCGCTCTTAACAACGGTCTTATAAAGTTTCCGGGAGTGATCCTGTTCTCCTCCCATGACCATCAGTTTGTAGAAACGACCGCCAACCGCATTATCGAGATAATGCCTGACGGAACCATCATAGATAAGATCACGACCTATGACGAATACCTTGCAGAGGATGAATCCGCCCGTAAGAGATTTGTTTACACTGCCGATACCTCAGAGGACGATGATTAAAGCATGAAGAGAAAGCTTCTTTTTACTGATCTGGACGGGACCCTTCTGTCCACGGACAAAACTGTCAGCGCCGGAAACCTCCGGGCCATAGAGGAAATGGTTAAACAAGGGCATAAATTCGTGGTCGCGACCGGGCGTCCTATCCAGAGCGCCCTTCAGATATCTGAGAAATACGGCTGGAATAAAGACGGTTACCTGATCTCAAGCTTCAACGGCGGACTCATCTATGACTGCGGGGCAAAAAAGGATATAAAGATCCGGAGCATGAAAAAAGAGGATGCCAAATACATCCTCGACAGAGCCCATGAAATGGGGATCCATGCACACACCTATGATAAAGTGAGCGTAGTCTCCGAGTATGATACCCCGGAGCTTCATAAATACGCAAAGGGAATCGGAATGCCGGAAAAGGTCGTTGGAAACATCCTTACGGATCTTCTAGCGGAACCGATAAAAACGGTCGTCATCTCCTATGAAGGCAGGAACCGGCTGAAAGACTTCAGTGAGCGCATTTATGATTTCGCAAAGAACCGTTTAAACTACACCTTTTCAAACCCCACCCTTCTGGAATACGAAGATATAAGGGCCTCCAAGGGTGAAAGCCTTTTATTCCTGGCAGATTATTATCATATAGACATATCAGACACCATAGCCGCCGGAGATGAGGAGAACGATCTCTCCATGATAGAAGCCGCGGGCGTCGGCGCCGTTATGGCAAACGGAAGTGATAAAGCCAGGGAAAAAGCTGATTATATCACCCGTTCCGATAACGATCACGACGGTATCGCGGAGATCATAGAACGCTTCATCCTATAGGGGGCATCGCCCGCAAAGCACTCAGTCTTTAAACTTCCCGGGTACATCAGGGATTATCCGTATTGTTTCCCGGCGAGGTCTCCGGAACAAGGATCCTCGATGCCTTATACTGCTCCTTCTTTTCTGAGATGGTCACAGCCTCGTCGCAGAAATACTGCTGACAGCTTATGCCCTCCTTCCCTCTGAGATCCGTCCTCTTATATGTTCCGTCCTTCATCATAAACTGTGCTTTGATATTGTCCTTAAGCATAATATCAAGGATATGTATCACACGCTCCTTAAGGGCGCTGTTGTCGATGGGGAATAAAAGCTCAACGCGGCGCTCTAGATTTCGCGGCATCCAGTCGGCAGAGCTGCAGTACACCTCTTCATTCCCGGCGTTTTCAAAATAATAGATTCTGCTGTGTTCAAGGAAGGTGCCCACTATTGAGCGGACAGTAATATTCTCGCTCACTCCGGGAATGCCCACTTTCAGGCAGCAGATCCCCCTTATTATAAGATCGATCTTCACTCCGGCGCTGCCCGCCTCATAGAGCGCCTTTATGATATCCCTGTCAACAAGTGAATTGAACTTGGCGATTATCCTTGATTTTCTGCCCTGCTTCGCGTTATCCCTCTCCCTGTTTATAAGAAACAGGAACCGGTCCTTCAGCCAGAGCGGGGCCATCACAAGCCTGTGCCACGAGAGAGGCTCCGAATACCCTGAGAGCATGTTGAAGACAGCCGTTGCGTCCTCTCCTATCGTATCGGCACAGGTCAAGAGCCCGAGGTCCGTATACAGTTTTGCAGTCTGATCATTATAGTTGCCGGTACCGAGGTGGACATAGCGCCTTATACCCTCTTCCTCCCTTCTTACAACAAGGGTTATCTTGCAGTGGGTCTTAAGGCCGACTATACCGTATATTACGTGGCAGCCGGTTTTTTCAAGCATCCTCGCCCAGACTATATTGTTTTCCTCGTCAAACCTCGCCTTAAGCTCCACAAGGACGGTAACCTGCTTTCCGTTTTCCGCGGCTCTGGCCAAAGCCGCGACAATCGGAGAATTTCCGCTGACCCTGTACAGGGTCTGTTTTATGGCAAGAACATCCGGATCGTTTGCGGCCTGCTTTATGAAATCCACTACAGGCTGGAAGGTCTGATACGGATGGTGAAGCAGAATGTCTCCTTTTCTGATCTCCTCAAAAATATCGCTCTCATGCGAAAGATACGGCGCAGGCTGCGGAGTAAACGGCACAGCCTTAAGCCTCCCATAACCCTCGATCCCGTATAGCTTCATAAGGAAGGTAAGATCCAGAGGTCCCTGGATCTTGTATACTTCCTCCTCCCTGCAGTGCAGCTCCTTTAAAAGGATCTTTAAAAGCCTCTTGTCTATGTCATCCGCCGCTTCGAGCCTTATAACCTCTCCCCACTGGCGCTTCTTTATCTGCTTTTCGATCTCCTTTAAAAGATCCTCAGCCTCGTCCTCATCAATTGTAAGATCCGCGTTTCTCATTATCCTGAAAGGGTAAGCGCAGACGATGTTGTAATTCAGGAAAAGCTTGCCGATATTTCTCTCTATGATCTCTTCAAGCAGGATCAGGCTTATTCCCCTTCCCTGCCTTTCATTGGGAAGCATCACTATCCTCGGAAGCACGTTCGGAACCTGGACGGTCGCGAATTCATAGTTATCTTTCCCGCTCTTCTTCTTTTTTTCATTATTCTGGACAAGCCCCTTTGACCCCTCCTTCTTCGTAAGCAGGGCTCCGATATTTAAGACCTTATTCCTGATAAGAGGAAACGGTCTTGAGGAGTCTACCGCCATCGGGGTCAGCACAGGATATACCTCAGACATGAAATAATCGTCGGCATATTTCTTCTGCTTCTCCGTAAGATCCTCATGCTTAAGGATGAGGTTGACGTTTTCCGACAAAAGCTTCGGCATAAGGCTCTTGATAAAGGTAGAGTACTGAAGCTCCACAAATTCATGGATCTGTATGTTAAGGCCCTCCAGCTGCATCTGCGGAGTCATCCCGGCTATATCGGGCTTATCATATCCCGCATGCACCATGTCTCTGAGCGACGCGACCCTTATCATGAAAAACTCATCCAGATTCGAAGCGGTGATGCTTAAGAACTTAAGCCTTTCGAATAAAGGATTGTTCTTGTCCCTCGCTTCCCCCAGTATCCTTTCGTTGAATAAGAGCCAGGACAGCTCCCTGTTATAGTAGTATCTAGGATTATTGAGCTCGTTTAAGTTCATTCTCTCTCCCTTTCACGCAAACGGCCTTTTTGCATACGGCTTTTGAAGGCACTGTAAACTTTGGCTTTTCACTTATACCGCGGAAAGCTTTTTGTTATATTTAAGCACCACTTCCACGCTGAATACTTCGGTAAAGAAATCCGACTTTCTCTTAAAAAACCTCTTTTCGAGGTTGATATTTTCGTCCGCGTCCACAAGGATGGTCAGCACCCTGTCCTTCAGCGTGACTTTGACCTTTTCAACCTTCGTCCTGTAGCTTCGGCATATCCCGTCAGCAAGCCTGAACAAGGCCGACAGTTTGACGATCGTCAGGTAGTTTTCCCTGTCTATGAGCATTTTCTTAGCCATCTCATCATAATAATCAAAGCTGATCTTATTATAGCGGACTATACAGGCGATTATCTGTCTTTCAATATGTGAAAGGCCGAGTATCTCGGTCGCCATTATTATTGAATATCCCGCTTCCGCGGCGCCCTCGAGGCTTATATATCTTCCGCAGTCATTGAGTATGGCAGCTATCCTCAGGAGCAGGAGCTCCCTCTTACTCATGCCGTGGAGCTTCTTGGTGCTCTTGAACAGCTCTGTCGCGATGCTCTCAAGCAATTCATTCCTTTCCATGTTGGAATTGAATTTAACCGCCATCTTCCTGGAGCATTCCAGGGCATCATCCTCAAAATCATGTCCGGATTTTATAAATTTATGATCCAGGGCATATTCATAGGCTATCCCATCCGCGAGGCTTATGCCCGGAGCCCAGAGGTATTCGGCTCCCGACATTTTAAACACACTTTCCAGAAGCACGATGGAAGGAGTGAGAAGAGAGGCGCTTTCCTCCGTGAGCCCCACTATCCTCGTGATATCCTCATCCGATTTGGTCTTTGCTATCTCCAGAAAAGCCTTCAGCTCGTCCTTTGTAACGATCTGGTTCTTTTTGAAGGTATTCATCACATGGGAAATATAATCATCTATGATTACGATGCTGTCTATCTGCTTGCGGCCATCGTCCATATACAGCCTTCTGAAGGAATCCAGCTGGTTATCGATATATTCCGAAAGAAGCTCTTCGTAGAAAATGGACCTCGTGGCAAAATCGCTCATGGAATCGCGCATCCTGAGGATCCCCAGGCGGATATTCTGTGTTGTTACCAGCGTGTTTTTCTCAAACAGCGAAAGCTGGATGCTTCCTCCCCCGACGTCAAGAAGGAGCGAATCACTGTTCATTATCTCCTCATAGGTCTTCGTATGGGAGGCGACCGCCTTATAATGGAGGAATCTCTGCTCGGAATTGCTTAAAACCTCCACTTCGATCCCGGTCCTTAATTTTATCTCATCGATGATAATACGCGTGTTCACGGTCTCCCTGATCGCAGAGGTTCCGTAAGCCCTGTATTCATCGACCTTATAGCCTTCCATTATAGCCTTAAACCTAAGCAGGGTTTCGCAAAGCTCATTCACCCTTGGCTGGCTTATCTTGCCGGTCGTGTAGGTATCGGTCCCGAGTTCGATCCTGTGTCTTATATAGTCAATTTCCTTTAATCCGTTTTTGGCGGACAATTCCACTATCTTCATGCCGAGCTCATATGAGCCCACATCTATAGCCGCAAACAGCTTCGCCATCTTTTAACCTCACTATTATAAGTCTACGGCGCCTCCGAGATAATCTATAAACGCCTTTGCAGTCCTTCCCGACAGTCCTCCGTTTGAAAGCTCCCATCTGTTAGCCTCCATTAAAAGCCTGTCCTCATCCATATTGATATTGTAACGCTTTGCAAGGCTCTTAACAATATGGTTAAACTCTTTTTTATCGGGTGACCCGAAATAAATCGATATTCCGAAGCGGTATGCAAGCGAGAGCTTTTCCTGGACGGTATCATTTCTGTGAATATCATCTCCGCCCGAATAAGCATTTGCCCCTGCTGCCGTTTTACCGTATGCCGGGGAATATGACGCGCTGTCGCTCCGGTCCGAAAAGTTTTCACGGATAAGGTGTCTTCTGTTGCTTGTTGCATAGATCAGCACATTCTCAGGCTTCTTCTCAAGCCCTCCTTCTATGACTGCTTTCAGATGCTTGTACTCGGTCTCGAAATCCTCGAAGGAAAGGTCGTCCATGTAGATGATGAACCTGTAATTCCGCCGCCTTATCTTCTCCATTATAAAGGGAAGCTCTCTGAACTCATGCTTATAGAGCTCTATCATCCTTAGCCCCCTGTCATGGTATTCATTGAGGATCCCTTTGATGCTTGATGACTTGCCGGTCCCGGCCGCTCCGTAAAGAAGGCAGTTATTGGCGCTTCTTCCGTTTAAGAAGGCCTCTGTATTTTCCTTAAGCCTCTCCTTTTGAAGCTCATACCCTATAAGATCCGAAAGCTTCGCGTCGTCGGGACAGATAATGGGGACTATTTCCACTCCGTCCCTGTCATGGGAAAGCCGGAAGGATTTATACAGGCCATATTGTCCGGTTCCGGATTCCGTATAATATTCTCCCAGGACCTTCGCAAATTCCGCCCCGTCCTTTGCGCCTTCAAGCCTCTTTTCCAGAGCCTGTATCCTGTCCCTTATCCCCTTATCATATATCCTCTTCCTGTCATCATCCCCCTGATAATCAGTTATAAGAGCGCAAAGCTTCCCGTCCTGCTCCGGATCGGATAAAAAGCCGTCATGATCGAAAAGCTCTTTGATGTATTCCATATCATGTACAGCTGCGCTTATAAGGCTATTCCCCTTTGAAGATCTCATTTCAAGAGCAAGGGAATAAGGATTTTCATCAACGGCAAGCAGGAATGTTATGTAAACCTTCCAGAGATTTCCGAAAAACCCGTACTCCTCTGCCTTTTCTATCAGCCCTCCTGCCACCCGGAAAAAACATTCACCGGACAGCTCCGTGTCTTCATCCCGTTTTTTCTCCTTTAAAAACACCATTTCGCTTAACAGCCCGTCATTAAGCATCCTTCTGTAAAGGATAAGATCACCTGACTTCATGTAAAAACCTCCCGAAAATTATATATACGAACAAATCAATTCATGCTAAAATATTATGTAGACTACATGGCAGTCTTTAATATGCCCTGTTTTATCCCCGGTAATGAAATCGCCCGCTGATTTCCCGATCGTATCTTCAAAGGCATGCCTGCGGATCCTGTATGGCTTCCCTCTTACAGAGGCGAAGACGTGCGCCGGGATCCTTAAACAGCAAGGAGGAAATAAATTGGAGGAACTAAGCCGCAAACCGGATTCAAAGCGTTTAGCTTTGCTCATCCTTGTAATAGTTGTGATCATCCTTGCGATAGCAACGGTCATAAGCTACTTCAGCAAACGGATACCGAAAAATCCCCCGGGCACCGTCGGAAACAGCTCCGGCAACCTGAATAACCAGGGGCTTTTTGTTGAGGATAAAGGAGAGATTTATTTTATCAATCCATACGATAATAATTATATTTACAGGATGAACCTCGACGGCACCGGGGCCGAGCTTTTTATGGACGTCCCTGCCTCATATCTGAACAGTGCCGGCAGCTATCTGTATTTTAACCAGCAGTCGTCCGATTCCGCAACTGTATTCGGGTTAGCCGGAAACATGCACGGGATATACAGAAAGAAGAAAACCGGCGGCAAGGCCGTAAACGGGATCGAGAGGGCTGTCGCGGGCGTCGCGGTATTGATCGATAACACAATATTCTTCCAGCACGGCGATGATGTCGACGGCACCACGCTTCACAGAGCGGATATCGACGGAAAAAACAAGGAAGTCGTTACGAAATCATTTGTTAATCCCGCCTGTGTGATCAACGGCCAGATCTATTTCCCCGACTATGACAACATGCATTATCTTTCCGTATTAAATGCAGAAACCGGCCTTTCCCAGGTCTTTATCAGGGAACGGGTCCACAATCCGACTTATTCGGATAATTATATTTATTATATGAGCGTGGATAATGATTACGCTCTCTATCGCTACAACATCTCCGCCAATACCATAGAACGCGTTACGGAAGACAGAGTCGATGCATTTAACCTTATCGGCAATTTTATATATTATCAAAAGAATTCGGCTACCGAACCAATGCTTATCAGAATGCACCGGGACGGCACCGGCAGCGAGATAATAGCAAATGGGATCTACATGAATATCAATACCACGTCCTACTATACGTATTTCCAGGATTATCTGGATCCGGGAAAGCTTTACAGGGTGGCTAACGCCGATGGTTCATTAATGGAGCAGTTCATGCCGTGATACCATAATAAACGCCGGAGGCTTTCCGCGCCGATTTGCGCAGCTGATCGTGTACTCAGGTAAAAACGCCGGTTTATGCCGATCCAATCCGACATTCGCTTTAGCGAAAGTCGGATAAGTTCGATCTTTGACCGGATCATTTACGTGTTGCTGTTCACTATAGGATAACCCCTTTTCCTTATCTGCACAAGAAAAAACATTACTGCGCCGATTTGCGAAGCAAATCGTGCGCTTTGGCACGAACTTCAGTTCGTGCCGATTCGATCAAGGATCGAATCATTACCTTACTGCGCCGATTTGCGAAGCAAATCGTGCGCTTAGGCCTTTGACCGGATCATTTACGCTCCTAAAAAAAATTTTAATGGTTTACCATAATCACTTGCCTGCTGCCGCTTTGTAGTATATACTAAGTAATCGCAGGCAAAAATATTTTTTCAATATGGAGATCGGAAATATGCAGACAATAGATTGTATCAAGCAAAGGAGAAGCATAAGGAAGTTTACCGATGAAGCGGTTTCACACGAAGTTCTTGAAAAGATCGTTGACGCGGCATCTTTTTCGCCATCATGGAAGAACACCCAGATCGTACGCTACATCGCTATCGAAAGCCCTGAGCTGAAGGACCGGATCGCTAAGGAATGCACTACAGGGTTTGTCTATAATGCAGGTACTATGGAGGCCGCTCCCATGATAATCGCCGTTACCGTGATAAAGGGCAGATGCGGCTATGAAAAGGACGGTTCGTTTACCACAAGCAGAAAGGATACCTGGCAGATGTTCGACGCAGGTATCGCTACCCAGACGTTCTGTCTTGCGGCTCATGAATTCGGGCTCGGCACTGTTATTATGGGGATTTTTGACGATACGCTCTCAGACGTGCTGGAGATACCCGAGGACAGAGAATTAGTCAACCTCATCTGTATCGGACATCCCGCGGAGACTCCCGATATTCCAAAAAGAAAAACAGTAGACCAACTGTTATCTTATAAATAAACACACAAACGCTTTCGATCAGATTCGAAGGCGTTTTTTTTGAAATCTGTGAATCAGATCAGCGCAGTAAGGTAATGATTCGATCAGAGATCGAACTTATTCGACATTTGCCAGAGCAAATGTCGAATTTGATCGGCACGAACTAAAGTTCGTGCCTAAGCGCACGATTTGCTTCGCAAATCGGCGCAGTAAGGAGGACAAAATGCGACATTTAATGAACCCTTTGGATTTTTCGGCAGAGGAGCTTGATAAGCTCTTCTCTCTGGCGGATGACATAATTGCCGATCCGAAGAAGTATTCTCACGTTTGTGACGGTAAAATACTGGCAACCTGTTTCTATGAGCCCAGCACCCGTACCCGGTTAAGCTTTGAGTCGGCCATGCTCAAGCTCGGCGGACAGACCCTCGGCTTTGCTTCAGCCGACTCCTCTTCCGCTGCCAAGGGAGAAAGCGTTTCCGATACGATCCGTATCATATCCTGTTATGCTGACATATGCGCTATCCGCCACCCAAAGGAGGGGGCGGCCCTTGTAGCGGCCCAGAAATCCAAAATTCCCGTGATCAATGCGGGAGACGGCGGACACCAGCACCCCACCCAGACACTTACGGATATGATGACGATCCATGCCCTTAAAGGCGGTTTTTCCGATATGACCATAGGGCTCTGCGGAGATCTTAAATTCGGACGCACCGTCCACTCTCTTATCAACGCGCTGAAACGGTACAGCAATATAAACTTTATTTTTATATCTCCGGATGAACTGAGGATTCCCGGTTATATCAGGGAGGATGTGCTTAAAAGGAATAATCTTCCATTCAGGGAGGTCAGTAAAATAGAGGACGTCATGCCCGAGCTTGATATTCTCTACATGACAAGAGTCCAGAGAGAACGTTTCTTCAACGAGGAAGATTACGTCAGATTGAAGGATTACTATATACTTAATAAGGAAAAAATGGCTTTGGCCAAAAAAGATATGATGGTGCTTCACCCTCTTCCGAGAGTAAACGAGATTTCGGTTGAGGTTGATGACGATCCCAGGGCAAGGTATTTCGATCAGGTTAAGTACGGTGTATATGTCCGTATGGCGCTTATACTGACCCTGCTTGAATTAGTGTAGGTTCTTACCTCTTTTCCGACCGGGCATTACTCTCTGCCCGCCGGAAATTGCAGGAAATCAAAGATAAACAATAGCATTCAGGAGGATAATATGCTTAATGTAGGAAAAATCGAAGAAGGGTTTGTCCTTGATCACATCAAGGCCGGTTTCAGCTTAAGACTGTACCATGATTTAAAGCTGGATAAGTTAGACGAGATTCCCGTGGCTATAATAAAGAATGCCAGAAGCAATAAAATGGGAAAGAAGGACATTTTGAAGGTCGAATGCGGAATCGATATGCTGAATCTGGATATTCTGGGCTTCATCGATCATAACATCACCGTAAATGTGATAAAGGACGGCGAGATCGTCGAAAAAAAGACTCTGAAGCTTCCGGAAAAGATAACGAACGTTATTAAATGTAAGAATCCCAGGTGCATTACATCCATAGAACAGGAGCTCCCGCACGTATTTGTCCTGACCGACCCCGAAAAAGAGGTCTACAGATGTAAGTATTGTGAGGAGCAGTATTCGAGATAGGCTGAATAGATTTACCGTATCGGCTTACGGGCTCATTTATAGAATTCTCTTGATTTTTTGAACTGATTTGAGTATTATATTTTAAGAAAAATCACATATACAACGTTGCAGTATTAATGGTCATTCCCGTCTCTGCTTCACTAAATGCCGGCATGTCGGAATGGCAGACGAGGCAGACTCAAAATCTGTTGTAGGTGACTACGTGTGGGTTCAAGTCCCACTGCCGGCACGAACTAAAAAAGCCTTGTAAATCACTGTATTAGTGGCTTGCAAGGCTCTTTTTTATGCCGTTTTCTGAATAATAACCGAAACGTATTTATGCGGTTTGAAAAGCATTGTTTCGGTGAATTTTGTCATGGATTTTGTCACAAAAAATAGCAATGTTTTCCGTGTAAGATCATTAACCCACACGCATTTTTGCAATAAAAAAGGAGCCGACCCACGACAGCCGACTCCAATATTGGGCGATATTCTGCGCTTTCGCTCCCCGTCACCCACGGAAGAAATGATTTTGAACGTAATTTAATTATAATCATCAATCTGACATTCAGCAAGCATTTATTTTTTCAAGCAATGCATCCTGAAGAATTCTTGAAAAATTAATTCCCATTTTTTCCGCTTTCTGATTCAGATAATAGGGTATAGTTACGTTTTTTCTAACTGACCTTGTATCATGTTCTGCCCGATATTCAGCAAAATCGACATCTACTA
>JAIKXO010000071.1 GCA_024684065.1 Lachnospiraceae bacterium | reverse complement strand
TATGGTATTAACAAAAGGATAGCAAGCTATATTGGAAGATAATCCTCCCATGACCTTGGACCATGGGGCCCGAAGGAGCAATCCCCTTACGCTCCAATTTTCAAATGAATATAGGCTTTAAATATGCTATAATACCTGTCGAGGAAAGGAGGTTGATATCATGATCAATACCTCAATTTATCCCTCAAAGGGATATTCCCTCGACTAGCGGCAATCCATAATCGATCTGCCGCATTACATATATCACCCCCATATCTCACCAGACAGATATGGGGGTTTTACATGTCAGCCTTCTGCAAGGCTCCCTATGAAATCCTTAATGCTCAATATCCCTTCTGTAAGGAATATGGTTACCGGTTCAGGTATGATCACAAGCCCTGCAGCTATGCCGATCATGATCACCATCTGCCTGGTGCTGTCGAACTCCCTGAATATGAACAAGATCATGGCCAGACCGAATAACAGGATCCCAGTCAGCCATCCGGCTCCCTTAAGCAGACTTCCGATGATACCAATAACGAAATATGCGATCGTAAGCGGTATCTGGATTATTGCAACTATTCCCTTTATGAGTAACCTTAATATCATCTTTACTATCTTCATGTCTGCCTCCCACTTTTGGACGTAACGTCCAAAACTATATTCCAATTCATTGACTTTTGGACGTAACGTCCAAAACTTCTCTCAGTATGCCAAAGCCTCGCGTTCTAAAGCGGCATAATCATATTCCCGCTGATTCATACTATTAAATCCAGGACCAGACTTGTTATGCAGGTTCTTAACACTGCAGATCTGGTCGATTGTGTCTATGGCATTATACAGGTATGCCATAAGGAACTTGTCCTTTAATGCGACCCCACTATCATCTTCCGGCAGATTATGCAGCACATGCTCTATATGATCCTGCCTGAGCGACAAATATCTGGATCTTATATCAGCAATAGAACGATTCTTCTTAGCAATGAACACATGCGAGTCCTTGCTGCATACAGTTTCTGTCATGATCTTAAGGATACGGTCTATGACCCTTTTGTTCCCGGGATGCCTTAATACAAGATCAGAATAGCCGATGTTTCCCAAAATAAGCTCACGATACCTTTCACGCTCTTTCTCTCTTTCGTTCTCTCCAAAGCCTTCTTCAGAGCGAACGATAGAATGATAATCTTTGTCTGTAATATCTGTTGTATTGTCTTTTATAGTCTTTATTATATTATTTGTATTTATCTCGTCATCTTTTCGGGGAGGTGGGTCCATTTTTAGGGGGAGGGTGTCACCCATTTCACTATGACCTCCTGCGATTTTACAGGCCTCCTCATGGTATTTTTCAGTTAACCTCCCCTCATTTTTAAGGGGAGGTACCTGATTTTTTTCGGGGACCTCCCCCTTCTCAGGTAATTCAACGTTTGATATCTTGCAGAGTTCCGCTGGAAACAGCTCAATGAACATCACATTATTGCTCTCTGTCCCGTCAGAGTGAACTATATCTCTGAAATACCTTTTAATAAGCCCCATATTTTCGAGCTGGTCAAAGGCTTTCTTGACACAATCTCTTGATTCACCATACATATCCGCATATGCTTTATAGGTTTTCTGAAGGAGATCTCCCTTAAACTTCTTCTTTTTGGCTATTACAAAGCCTGTATTCTCATCTCGTACATCAGTAGGGCGATACCAATACACAATATCGGACAGAATGCTTACCGCAAGATGATTAGGCTTGCCTGATGGCTTCTTTATATGCTTGTACCACTCAAGATCCGTTATATTTCCCGTTATCCTTATGCTGCCCATCAGATCGACAGCCGGATTACCGCTTGTTAATACCGCCATCACTCCACCTCTTCTTTCCTGCCTGCTTTCCACTCGTCAAGCAACTTGTATATAACTTCCTGCATCTGGTCAATCGTATAATCCAATGGAAAATAGTTATAAAGCCGATTCTCCGTTATTACTATCTCTCTGTTCCGGATCTTGTTTCCTGTTTGGAGCAGTTCTTCAACATCTTCTCTTGACAATTCTTCCGTTTCAGACAGGATTCTGAGTTTCTTTGCCTTTTCAAGATTTATGCCTGCTCCATTGATAAATTCTTCATATATCCATTTCTGCACATGCTTATCGATAAATGAAAGTTCAACCGCAGCCATAAACTGCAATCTTCTGCTGTCCACTTCCGAAAGCAGCTCCGGTATCAATTCATTAAGCCGTAGATACCGCTGAACATGTCTCCCCGAAATACCATATATTTCACCAATCTCATCATTTGACCATTTATCTGAAAGTTCACCCCTATGTATAAGAGAATCATATTTCCTCTTTATCGCCCTGGCCTTATCTCCGGGCGATATGTACGTTCTCTGAATGTTGGAATCGACCATCATCAAGGCTGCAATATCATCATCCACATCCACGATAAGCGCCGGTACCTTATCCATGCCGAGCTTTCTGGCGGCATGTGTCCTTCTGTGGCCTGAGATTATCTGATATCCGCCTGCTGGATCCTTTCTTACTATGATGGCGTTGATTATCCCTCTTAGTGATATACTCTTAACAAGCTCATCCATCTGTTCATCATCCTTTACCCTGAAAGGATGGTCCGGGAAATCATG